>JAFVDR010000113.1 GCA_017476165.1 Treponema sp.
CAGGAAACAGAAGAGATGCCTGACACGTGCGAACCAAACTTTGACATAGACCAAAAGCCAAAGCTCGTTGGAGTCATTACAGAATGCGACAGCCCCGAAGGCATGCAAGCAATTGCCCTGGTCAAAGAAGGCATTCTCGATGTATTGCAACTGCACGGACAGGTTGCAGCAACCCAATTCTTTCAGAGGAATGATACCGCACAGATTCCCCACTATGTCGCAGTCAATGTCGAAACGCAAGACGACTTGGACAAGATTACGGAACTTCGGCAAAGAGGAGAACCGCGCATTCTGATTGATGCAAAATCAGGCACAGAATTAGGAGGAACAGGAAAAACCGTTTCCGAAGAACTCGTGCAGCAGATTGCAAAAAAAATGAAGCTCTGGCTTGCAGGCGGCATTAATGCTCAAAATGTAGCCGGCATCATAAAAAATGTCCATCCCGAACTCATTGACATTTCAAGCGGAATCGAATCTGCACCAGGAGTCAAAGATTACGATGCCCTCTTAAAACTGGATCAGGAGATATCAAAGGCGAAATGAAACTGTTCTACAATCTTTCAGGCTCTATTCTCGCTACTGTAAAACGTTTTCCGGCAGTGTTTCTGCTGACTTTTTCTACGGCAATCTGCACGTCGCTGATATTCATTACAGAAGAACTAGACGGAAACTATGAAGATTTGGAACATGCCCTTACAGCACTGGCATGTTCTTCCATCTGGTGTGCAGTCCTTTCGTTTCCACTCCAGCTGTTTGCAGAGCAAAGTCGCAAAAAATGCATTCAGACAATACTGCAAATTTTCTGCATAGCATTCTGCTTCATCTGGTATTTCTTTTGCCTGAACCTAAAGCAAGACAGATTTTTTCTTGTATATCTGACAACGCTCCTTGCAGTACTGGCACTCTGCCCTTTTGCCCTGCGGCACACGCAGCATGCAAACGAAATCATTCCAAACATCATCGCATCCCTGTTCCAGTCCATCGTCATTGTATCCGCCATATCCATCGCCGTTTCCATAATCACGTTTGCCGTAAATACGCTGTTCAATCTCGGAGGATACATCACTGACACCATAAGGACAGCCGTCCTCAGCTTTTGCTGGATTGCAATTTTTACGGACTATTTCATAATCAACGTGACAAAGACTCACATTGACATTTCCGTGCCCCGCTTTTTGGGAGTGATATTTTCATCGGTACTTGTTCCCTTGTACGCAGTATTCATGATTGTACTGTACATCTATTTGGCAAAATGCGCCGTTACAAAATCGTTCCCCATGAGAGACATGAATCTGTTCTGCAGCATTGCAACTGCACTGTTCATCACGTTCAGCCTGTCGCTCAACTATTTTGACACCAAGACGTCAAAACTGTTCTATATATTTGCTCCGTTTGCAACAATCCCACTCATTGCAGTTCAAATTGCCATTACCATTGACCGTGTCAGTGCACACGGCATTTCAATGAATCGCTATGCAAGCATGCTGTACATCCTGTTTTCCATTGTTGCATTGCTGCTTACGTTCATGCAGAACAGACGCTTTTTACTGTACCTGTGCCCTGCCCTGTCTGTCATTGCACTGGTTGCTGGCATTACGCCACTCAATGCAATCGATGTGCCCATACGCAGCCAAACCGGCATCATCCGATCCGTGCTCAAAAAGAACAATCTGTATGAAAATGGAATCATTTTAACGGACAAAACGAATGAAACCCTTTCCGACACTGACAAAGCGACAATCATTCGAGCCTATAAAAAAATAAAAGACCTTGACGACTCTCCTTTTAAAAAAGACTTTACAGAGACATTTGGATTTGACGGTATACCATCGCGAAACTGTTCTTACTATGAATTTAACATAAATCAGAACAGGAACCAGTCCGTAGACATATCTTCATTCAAGGAATTATATCCCATTAGCTACGACAGGGATGATAATAGAATATGCATTCGCTATGCGGATTCAAGCCTTGATATTACTGATTCCATCATGGCTCACATGAAAAAAAAGACGTCAGATGCAGACGATAAATCAATAACGCAGCAAGAACCGCTTGTCATTACAGATTCCCACGGATTTACCTGCATCATTACGAGACTGACTCTGACTGCACGTACGAACACAGCTTTCACAGACGAAGAGTTTGAACTTTACCGCAAAGACAAATCTCAGTGGAAGTTCATCTATTACGTAATCGACGGCTTTGCCGTAAGATAGCAAAGCGCAGTTCAAAATACGTGCGTATTTTACACGTGTATTTCACGCGGTTTCTGTTGACAAAAACAAAGCTATATTCTATTATGCTACTGCAAGAAGTAATAACGCAGGAGTTTAATGGAAATGGCAAAATCAACAGATGGATTTTTTGACCGCTATGGCGGTAAATATGTTGCAGAGGTGCTCCGCCGCCCACTGGATGAGCTGGAAGAAGCATTTGCAACGTACATGTCAGACAAAGATTTTCTTCAAGAACTGGACATCATCCGCCGCGACTACATTGGGCGCGAAACTCCTTTATACTATGCACCAACCGCAACAAAACTGCTTGGAGGTGCGCAGATCTACATCAAGATGGAAGGGCTTGCAAACACTGGTGCGCATAAAATCAACAATGCAATCGGACAGTGCCTGCTCGCAAAAAAGATGGGAAAAACACGGATCATTGCAGAAACAGGAGCTGGTCAGCATGGACTTGCGACAGCTGCCGCATGTGCAAAACTTGGTCTTGAATGTACCGTATACATGGGCGAAATAGATGTACGCCGACAACAGCCAAATGTTGCGGCAATGGAACTGTACGGAGCAAAGGTATGCGCCGTTACATCTGGAAGCAGAACGCTCAAAGATGCCGTAAACGAGGCAATGCGCGATTGGGCTGCACATTTTGATACGACACACTATGTTCTTGGCAGTGCATTAGGTCCAGCTCCTTTCCCTGATATTGTACGGGAATTTCAGTCAGTCATTGGAAAAGAAGTGCAGCAGCAGTGCAAAGACCGTGGCATACAGATTGGAGCCATGGTTGCCTGCGTTGGAGGCGGAAGTAATTCCATAGGATTCTTTTCCCCTTTCATAGATGCACCATCCCCCAGATTGATTGGAGCAGAAGCAGGAGGCATTGGACCTGGCGTAGGAGAAAATGCAAGCCGCATGACGGGAAATGCCAGCCGAGAAGGAATTGTACAGGGCTACAAAAGCAGATTCCTCATTGACGAAGACGGACAATCCCTGCCAACACGCTCGATTTCCGCGGGGCTGGACTACATGGGCATTGGACCTCAGCTTGCAGCCCTTGGTGCAAGCGGGCGCGTAGAATTTACCGCAATACGCGACCAGGAAGCCCTTGAAGCGGTCAGTTTCTTTGCAAAACATGAAGGAATCCTGTTTGCACTAGAAAGCGCACATGCAGGAGCGGCTGCAATGAAGATAGCCCGTGAAATTCCAAAAGATCAGGCCATCATCATCAATATGAGTGGTCGCGGCGATAAAGATGTATTCATCACAAGCCCTGTGTTTAGACCCGCAAAGTGGCTCGAATTCCTTCACTCAGAAATAGAACGGCTTGAATCTTCAAAAGATATACATGATGCAAAGATAATGGGGGAAAACGAATGTCTGACAAAATAACATTGATGAGCCATCTTGTTGCAGGATATCCTACTGATGAACTTGCATTGACTGCAGCACGGGCACTTGTTGCAGGAGGTGCCAGAATGTTGGAAATACAGCTTCCGTTCAGTGATCCAAGTGCAGACGGTCCTGCAATTCAGGAAGCATGCACAAAAGTGCTTGCACGAAATTACCGCACGCAGGATGGACTGCATTTTATTGAAACAGTGCACAAAGAATTTCCTGAGATTCCAATATACATCATGAGCTATGGTTCCCTTGTCTATACACCGGGAGTTGCAGCGTTTTGCAAGAAAGCAGCACAGGCAGGAGTTTCAGGCATGATTATTCCAGATCTTCCATTTGACAATGATGAAGGCCTTACACAGGCATGCAAGGAAAACGGCATGGAAAACATACCTGTTGCAGCACCAAGCATGGCACCGGAACGGCTTTCAAAACTTGCTGGCGCAGGCTTTGATCACATTTATGCAGCTTTACGTGCCGGCATAACAGGCAGCAAGACAACGATTGACAGCAATACGACAGCATTCCTGAGTGCTGTCGGCAAAGGAAAAAGCAAAGTGCTGGGAGGCTTTGGCATTACGACAGGGGAGCAGTCCAAGGCTCTTGCTCCTTTCGTTGATGCTGTTGTTGCAGGAAGCGTGTTTGTACGCATCATAACAGAACACCAGCATGATGCTGCCGCATTGAGCATGGCAATCGAAGCAAAGGCAAGGGAAATAGCGTGCTGCTAACGGCATGTACACCAATCAGCCATGCACCTATGCAGACAGTGCGGCAACAGGATCAAGCTTTGCCGCACGGGATGCAGGGCTGAATCCAAAAAAGATTCCGACAAACACGGAAAAGAAAAAAGATACGACGCATGATTGCCAGCTTATGACAAATGCAAGGGAGCGCAGGTATTCCACAGCAAGGCTCACGAGAACTCCGGACACGATTCCCAGGATGCCTCCCAAAACCGTTATGCTTGCAGATTCAATTAAAAACTGTTGGCGTATGACAGCAGGGCTAGCCCCCAAGGCTTTCCTGATGCCGATTTCCTGCTTGCGCTCTGTTACAGTGACAATCATGATGTTCATGATGCCTATGCCGCCGACCAGCAAGGAAATGGCAGCAATGGCAGCAAGCAACACACTCATCGTATTGGTAATCTCACTTATTTGGTTCAGCATAGTCTGCATGGAATTGACGTTTACAGAACCTTCTGTGCCCGAAAGCTTTTCACAGTATGCATCTATGGTTTCCGTCAATGCAGCTGTCTTTTCCTTTGCAACAGCCTGAACCATTATGGTGGCTGCTTCTGGATTGGGGGCTATTTTTTTTGCATAGAATCCACGGGGAACAAAGCACCCAGTGGCAGAATCTTCCATGCCAGACGACTGCTCCTTCAAGACTCCAATCACTTCAAAATGAAAGGATACTTTGTCCGTAACAATAATGATGTGCTTGCCTGCGGCATCCCCATTGGGAAACAGTGTAGTTGCAATGTCACTGCCAATGATTATTTTTTGCGTGCCCATGACATTATCAGTAACATTAAAATAGCGTCCACTATCAAGTGCAAGTCCGAAAGCTTCCATGTAGCCGGTCTCAACTGCCGTGCAATTGGCAGTAGCACTGGTGTCGCCATAGGAAAGCGTTGCTGAAACGGAATTTTTGTACCAGATTTTCTTTATGTCTGCAACCTGTGCAAACATATCTTCGCGAAAGCTGTCATTAAACTGTAATGCTACAGCCGCCCTTCTCCGCCTCCAAAAACCACTGGAAACGCTTACCATATCAAGTCCACAAGAACCGAACGAATCTTCCACTTGCTTGGTAGAACTTTGCCCCATGCTCATGATGACGATGACAGATGCTACGCCTATGATAATGCCGAGCAAAGAAAGAAATGTCCGAATTTTATTGCGCCTGAAATTCTGCAGGGCATTCATAAAATCTTCCATCATTTTTTTACGACCTTATGAATTACTTTTACATCAGACTGAATGAGACCGTCCAAAATCTTTATGCATCGTCTAGTGCTCGCTCCTACTCGCGGATCGTGGGTAACGATGACAACCGTTGTACCAGCTTTGTTTATGTCCCAAAACAATTTCATTACGGTCTTTCCCGTTTCGCTGTCCAAAGCTCCCGTAGGTTCATCGGCAAGAATAATCCGAGGCTTTGTCACTAACGCACGGGCAATGGCAACGCGCTGTTTCTGACCTCCCGAAAGTTCATTCGGATAATGAGTCATCCTGTCCGAAAGGCCAACATGCATGAGAGCCTGCTCTGCAAGCACTTTTCTTTCTTTTCTGTCTATTCCGGCGTAGCGAAGCGGAAGCATTACATTTTCAATGACAGTCATCGAGGCAATCAGAAAATACTGCTGGAATACAAAGCCTACAGTCTGATTCCTCAAGACAGCAAGTTCCTTTTCATTCATGAGGGCGGTTTCTTTTCCGTTGATTTTTACAACACCGCCAGAAGGACGGTCAAGACATCCTATCATGTTCATGCAGGTTGACTTGCCTGAACCAGAGGGGCCCATAATGCTCACAAAATCCCCCTGATAGATAGTAAACGAAACATCTTTGAGGGCAAATACCTGGCTGTCCCCCATCGAATACGTTTTCTTGACATGCTGCATTGAAATGACAGGGACTTTACCAGCACTAAGCACTGTATCGTTAGCCATACCAGACTCCACTCTTACATTCTTGGAGGAGGTGCTCCAGCATTCCTTCCCTGAGAGCCGCTCTTATTATTTGATTTTCCATCGAAACCGCCGCGCTGCCTGTTCCATCCCGAAGCCATAGGCTCGCTCTGTGCCTTGAGGACTTCGCCACCCGACAAACCGCTCGTTATCTTTACATATTCAGAACCATAGGGTTCCACCGTAACTGCTATTTTTTGACCTGTCTGAGCCAATTCTACAAACGCCTGCTTGTTTTCCCTTCCGATGGCATAGCGTTCAACCAACAGGTACGTTTCATCAGGAGACACTTTTATCTTGCCCGAAAAAGAAAAATTCGGAAGGATGCTTTCAGGATACTCATCAATGCGTACACGAGCCTTTACGACAGTTGCACCGCGGCTTGTAACCTCGCCAATTGCAGGCCAGCTCACGACATAGCCATGAACCGTTTCATCACATGCAGAAAAAGAAAAATCAACAGTCTGATCTTTTTGCAGCTTTGAAACATCGGTTTCCGCAACTTCAACGTCTGCGACAAGATACGACACATCAACAAGAGTTCCAATGGAATCCTTTGCTTCAAGAGAGTCACCGGGAGCAACGCTCAGTTCTGCAATGATGCCGTCAAATGTAGCCGTAACCTTTCGTTCCGCAATTTTCTGAAGCAGGGCTTCCCTCTGAGTCTCCATCAAGGCATACGCCTTTTTTGACCCGGTAATCTTAGTGCTCATCATGTCATAATCATGCTTTGCCAGATTGTACTTTTCAGTACTGTCGTCCATTTGCAATATGACATCGCCTTTTTTTACGGAATCGCCCTGCTTTACAAAGACATCCATGACAGTACCCGATGACAGCGCCTGAAGACTCTGCTTTTGTGCCGCAGAAACCACCCCCGATATTTCAATGACATTCTCATAAGTTTCAGACCTGACCCTGTACGTCACATCAGTCTTTTTAGAAGAAAACGCTGTCATAAATTTCTTTGACAGCATAAGTGCACAACAGGCTAGTGTTATCAATACAAGAACAACTATAAAAACAGTTACTCCTTTTGAAGACTTTGTTTTACTGCTCATCACCAATCTCCGTGTCCCTGCAGAAAAGCAGGGACGTTTCTTCATTGTACAAAATAATGTCTATGGCATTAACCAACTGCTTGATTCTATAGGTTTCCTTATTAACTTTTGCACTCATGTATTCAGCCTGGCTGATGAATCCCTGCCTGTAATACGCTCCCAGATCACGTTCCTGATCAGAATAGAGGCTGTACATGTATGAGTTGTTTTCCTTTGTCCACAGCAAATCTTCCAAGGCCGTCTGCTGGGAAATGACAGCAGTATCGTATTTTTGTTCTGCGGACAAAACAGAAATTGATTCCTGTTCAACGGCAAGGGCTTCCTGTGCTGCAGAAATTTTTGAAAGCCTGAACGGATTTGGAGAAAACGACAGTCCAAGCTTATACGTCGGATCATGATTTGTACTGTCAACAGGAACAGAAACACCGGAAGTTACGGCAAGTCCCGTATCATGCAGCTTTAGTGTAGCCCCTGCATCCACCGTATCGGCATTGTTCACGGTAGACGTATTCTTAAACGTATATCCTGCATTTGCCGACAGCGTTACATTTGTATCGGCAGCACGTGCCAGTGCATTGATTTTCTGAGACCACAAGGCACTTTCAATATCTGAATATGCATTTTTGTTAAAGTCAAGCACATTGACAGCCTGCACCTGCGGAATGTCAGCAGGCAAAAAAGCAAGGGCATTTTTACCCGTATACTCAATTCCGCACTTGCTTGCAAATATCTTTGTATTGCGCTCAAGCTCCCTTCGCTTGCTTTCTATTGTACGCCAGTCGGAAATGACCTTCATGTTTGCAGAACGATATTTAGGAGAAGTTGTTTCATATTCAAGAGCCTTTACTTCTTCAAAGTCCAGGGTGTCGTCATACAAGCTCTTTTCTGCAGAACTTATTTCAGAAGCGGTGTTGTACAGTGCCTTAAGGCTTGTGTAAAATTCTTTTTCGGCCGAAAGATAGCCGTTTTGAAGCTTGCGCTTTGCTTCAAGCACGCTGCGTTCAGCTTTTAGGAGCGTTACATTGCGCTGCTTTACCACCCCGGAATACAAATCGATTCCAGCAGAAAGAGATGTATCGGTGCAAGTGTCTGTAGTATCTTTGTCGTCAATCCGGACAGAAGACGAAACAGACAAAGAAAAGTTTTTTGCCTGAGGTACAGACACTGTTGCAGACGGAGAAAAACGGGCAGCAGCATCAGAACCAGTGTTTATGGTAATTGTTCCTGTTTCAATCTTAAAGGACAGCCCGTTGGATATCTTTGAGGCATCATAGTCAAGCATAGTCTTTCTGGCTTCTGCAGAAAGATTTTTCAGAGTCAAATCATGCTGTAAATATCCATCCAAAAGAGACTGGACAGTAACCTGCTGAGAACTTTCCTGGGGAAAGCCTTTGTACACAAACACGCAGATACATGCAGCCATGAAAAGACATCTTGTTATCCTCATGTTTTCATCCTATACTATTTTTACACTTCTATGCTACATTTCCATGCTATAACTTTTTGTTTTATTTTCCACATTTCTCTGTATATAACACATAATCCTGCCAGTCGTCACAGTCTTTTTCATGGATTCCATCCTGTATGCACATTCCGCTCAGGCGTACTGAATCAGTGTTTCCGCTCACAAGTGGATGCCATTGTGCAAGGGGTTTGCCCTCATGCAAAAGACGATATGCACAGGTTTCGGGCAGCCAGCTGCACGACGAAACGTTTTCTTTCGTCAGCTTTTCGCAGTCCGCACAATCTTCAAACCGAGTATCATACACCATGCATCGGTTTGTCTTGAGATTCAGGAAATCGCATGAAACCTTCGTGTAATGAAGCTTTTCCCTTTTGCCGCTTCCTGTGATGTACTTTCTGTAACAGCATTTGCCGCATCCATCACACACAGCTTCCCACTCTGCTTCAGTGAAATCTTTCATGAGCTTTGTCTGCCAGAAGTTTTGTTCCATGCTGTCAGTATAGTAGACATAGACTTTTATGACTAGATTCTTTATAATTGTACCATCCGATAAAAAAAACTTTCCTTCATCGGATATACTTTCAAAGTGACCTCTAGAAAATGAACTTTTTAGAGGTTCCCTAATAAGCAGGAGCTTTTTATGGAAAACAAACATTATCTCTTCACGTCTGAGTCCGTAGGCGAAGGTCACCCGGACAAACTCTGCGATCAGATTAGCGATGGAGTGCTTGACGAATGTCTTCGTCAGGACAAAGAAAGCCATGTAGCATGCGAAACATTTGCATGTCAGGCGTTGGTACTGCTGGGTGGAGAAATCACAACCAGTGCGTATGTAGACGTGCAGCAAGTTGCACGCAATGTTGCAAAAAGAATAGGATATTCAAATCCTGATTACGGTCTAGACTACAATTCCATGGCTGTTTTGAACATGATTCACGGACAATCCGCAGACATCAATCAGGGTGTTGTAGGCAAAGGTCTTGACGAGTTCAAGGGGCTGCAGGGTGCAGGTGACCAAGGAATGATGTTCGGTTTTGCCTGTAAAGAAACACCAGAACTCATGCCTGCTCCAATCATGTATTCCCACAAGCTCATGCAGAAGTCCGCAGAGCTTCGAAAAAGCGGCAAAGTGACATGGTTCCGACCAGATGCAAAGAGTCAGGTAACAATCGAATATGAAAACCATAAGCCTGTACACATTGATACGGTCGTCATCTCACAGCAGCATGACCCAGGAATCAGGTACGAAGAAATCAAGGAAACCATCATTGAAAAACTCATAAAGCCAGTACTTGAACCAACAGGTCTTTTGGATGCAAAAACAAAGTACTTTGTAAACCCAACAGGACAGTTCTGCATTGGAGGTCCTGTAGGAGATTCTGGCCTTACCGGACGCAAAATCATCGTTGACACATACGGCGGCATGGGAAGACACGGTGGTGGAGCATTCAGTGGCAAAGACCCAAGCAAGGTTGACCGTTCTGGTGCATACATGGCACGTTACATTGCAAAGAACATTGTTGCTGCAGGCTTTGCAGAACGATGCGAAGTACAGCTTGCGTATGCAATCGGTGTCCCTTTCCCTGTCAGCATCATGGCAGAGACATTCGGCACTGCAACCATACCGGAAGACAAGATTGTAGAAGCCATAAAGAAAGTCTTTGACTGCTCTCCAAGCGGAATCATTACGACACTCGACTTGAAGCGCCCTATTTACGAAGCTACAGCAACATACGGACACTTTGGTCGCAGTGAATTCCCATGGGAAAAGACAGACAAAGTGCAAGCTTTGCAAAACGCAGTCAAATAATGGCCGCAGTCTCATAAATGAGTAAAAAGCAAAAACTGCTCAAAAAAGATGACATAGTCACCATTTTTGAGCGGTTCAAGGCTCGCAATGCCGAGCCTGCATCAGAACTAAAAGCCCCCAATCCTTACTGTCTGCTTGTAAGCGTCGTGCTCAGTGCCCAGGCAACAGACAAATCTGTCAATGCTGCCACAGAACCGCTGTACAAGACAGTCTCGACACCACAACAAATGCTGGCACTAGGAAAAGAGGGGCTTATTTCATACATTCGTTCAATCGGACTGTACAATTCAAAAGCAGAACACGTCATGCAGCTCAGTGCCATTCTTGTTGACCGTTATGCAGGCAACATTCCGTCTACACGCGAGGAACTCATGTCGTTGCCGGGAGTGGGCAGAAAAACGGCAAACGTCATTTTGAATGTTGTCTACCATCAGCCGACAATGCCTGTAGACACGCACTTAATGAGGATTTGTCCAAAAATAGGACTTGCACAAGGTTCTACCCCTCTAGAAATAGAACTGTCCCTCTTGCAAAACATACCTTCGCAATACATGATGCATGCCCATCACTGGCTGATTCTGCACGGAAGATACATATGTACGGCACGCAATCCAAAATGTGCAGAATGCTGCATAAGCGACATCTGCCAGCACAACACAAAGCAGAATGCTGCAAAAGCTACCACGTAAAGCCTGCACCCACAGAAAATGTATGATACTGCAAAAGAGTGTCGCGTTCACGCTCTTTTTTCAGCTTGAACCGTGCATTTATGTCATAATTCCAGTTGTAGCCGTAGCCAACGTTCAACAGCAGCTTGCCGAATATGACATCAACACCACCGCCAACCGTTGTAACGGCACTGTAATCTGTAATGAAGGAAAATCCTGTCTGGACATACGGACGGATAAAGCCGAAAAGTGTTACGTTCAGTCCTGCATTCAGTCCAAATCCATAGTCTGCATTTTTGTGCGGACCATTATAGTCATATTCCATTGTTCCGCCTATAAAAACATGTTTTGCAAGGCCAAAGTCCATGTTCAGCTTTATGGAATTCAACTTGACACGCTTTACGTCAAACGGACTGAAATCTTCTGAGTCCAAGCTTGTGTCAACTGAAACAAAAATGGTTCTGCGCTTAAACTGTTTGTCAAATGCAGGAAAACGAGGCTTGTCTATGTAGCTGTCAGACACCTTTGAAGCAACGCGATTATCCCGCTTGGCAAGCTGCTTTCCAGTAAGCTGCTCTTCCTCTTCCTTTTTTGCCGCAGTTCGGACTTCTACCTGCGGCAGCATGATGAACGAAGTCTGCACAAGCTCTTCCTTGCCGAATCTTGCTATGAAAGTATTGTTGTCAGTGCGATAAAACTCACAGCGTATGGGAATGAATTTATATTCTGATGCCTCTTTCCAGCGAACAATCCTGAATGTTATGACAGCATAGACGGCAGGCTGCGCCATCCTGAAAAGACTGTCAGCAATCATGATGTTGTTGGAACGCATTTCATCTTTTCCTGCCTTTTTATAGCCCGAAAAAGGATTTCGCTTGCCAAAGAAATCTTTGTACGGCAATGAAACAGTACCATTAAACAGTTTTACATCATTAAAAAAGTCAGAATAGACAAAAGCCTTCCATGAGTCGGTAGCTGCATCATATGACTCGCAGCGCAACGTAACATGAGGACTCAGACTCGTTGTCGTAAACGTTTTCTGTGCAAGGGCTGCATACTCTTCTTCCAATTCCTCGGTAAGGCTTTGAATTTCGGGACTCAAAACATCATAGTACTGTCCAAAGCGCAATATATTCGTTTTAAGTTTTTCTATCTTGCGCACGGCCTGCACGGCTTCCTCTGTCTGATCGGGAATGGAATTCAGCACAGCGGCAGCCTTTTCTTCCATAATTTTTCCATTGACATGAATAAGGGCATTCTGACTGTCTGACCGAGTCAGCATCATGTCGTTTTCACGCCTTTCGTTTTCGGCATCACGCTTTTGTATGGAAGTACGCTGAGAAATAACAGCAAAAGAAGGAGGCTTTTCGCCACTCCCCTGCACCAGCTCTTGAGACAGGGCCAACGGACAAATGAGAAAGCTAAAAATCAAAGCAATACATGCAGTGTTCCTCATACTGTCATTGTAGAACATTATTCATTAGAAAGCAATGAGTCAGTCTCAAAAGTCCAGGTAGAGTAGTCCAGACAGAGTGGAAAGCAACTTTTTAAGCACCGACACAAAAAAAACGAAACTTTTTTAGAGCATGCCTACTGTAAATCTACAGGAAATTTGCTATAATAGACTTGTTTGGCACCCGAAGGATTCCTCTCCGGGATTGCAGTTGTACAAAGGCCTGTTCGAGAGACTACAGTCTTCGAACAGCTCCAATACCACCCACAATTCAAAATCGTTTAAATTTACAAGACTATTGAGGTTATTTTATGAACGAAACGATTGAAGCAGCACCAGAAGTCGTACAGACAACGGTGGAAGCTGTTGCAACAGTTACAGAAAACGTAGCACAAGAAACAAAATCAATGCTGCACATTGACGAAATTACAAGTTTCTTTTCACAGCTTAACAAGGTAAAGATTATAACGAGTATCATCACAATACTGCTGTTCTACATCGTGTACCGCATAATCAAGAAAATCGTAAAAAAGCAGGCATTTTCAAAGCTTCAGATGCACACGGCAGTTCTTTTAAACAAGGTCATGACCTATGTATTCTGGGTACTGATGATTATGTACATCATGAGCCTGTTTGGAGTCAAGCTGAGCGCAATATGGGGAGCTGCAGGAGTTGCAGGACTTGCAATAGGTTTTGCTGCCCAAACAAGCGTCAGCAACATCATCAGCAGCGTATTCGTCATCAGTGAAAAAGCCCTTAAAATCGGAGACTTCATTACTGTAGGAGACATAAGCGGTACGGTAGACAGCATAGACCTGCTGAGCGTCAAGATTCATACGCTGGACAACCAGATGGTTCGCATTCCAAATAGCAACATCATGAACGGAACGCTTACCAATTTCAGCCATTTCCCCATCCGCCGTGCAGTCTTTGACATTTCCATAGCATACGAATCTGACCTTGAAAAAGTACTTGCAGCAATCAACAAAGTGCCGGAACTGTGTCCTACAGTACTCAAAGATCCAGAGCCAAAAGCATATTACGATGGACTCATGGAAAGCGGCATACTCCTCAAACTGTGCGTATGGATAAACCGAACAGACCTTGTACAGGCAAAAAATGAGGTATACATGGCTATCATGAAGGTTGTCAGGGAAGAAGGAATCGAGATTCCTTACAATCATCTTGAAGTTAATGTACACAATAACGGATGGAACTCATAAGAACTCCTCTAAAAACTTCGGGGTTCAGAAGGTGCCGTAATTTTCCCGAAAATCTTTTGATTTCGTGAACCAAAACAGACAGTCAGCTAGAATTATATAGATATGAAACATTATTTTTTATATCTTTTTTCAGCTGCCTGTTTGTGTGCAGCATTGCTTGGATGCTCATCTCCTGTCATGGGAGATGAAGAATCAGTTTTTGTATCTGTTGCGGAACCTGCATTGCCGCTAGCATCGGCATGGCACATTGTCTACGGTTCTGACTTTGGAACACAACAGGACTTCATTGCCACAGACCTAAAAGCAGGATTCATCGAACTAAAAAAGAATGCACCATCGTACATTCTTGCCTATCCGCTCGCCGAAAATGGGCAAGTACTCGGTTATCCGCATGACACCGTTCACCCCTACGGTGCAATTTCACCATATTCCACCATTCTGTGTCCGCAAGACGGCTTTGCTGCATCAATTCTGCAGGAACTGTATTGCACGTGCGAAAAAACGGACGTGCTGACCTACAACATACAGCATTTCAACTGGCAAAAATTCATGGAACTGTGCCGCGACTATGAAACCCCATGGCTCATCAACAGAAACAAAGTATTGGTTGCCATCAAGAAAGGTAAATTTAAAAAAACAGACATAAAGATAGACGTAAAAAAGAAATAATTATATAGTATGTATATAATGAAGACAAAACATGTGTTTTTACTATATATCGCAACCGCTCTATTCTGCATGACATCCTGCGGCAACAGAAAAAAAACAAACGGAGAGACAGATTTACCGCAAATTTCCTCTGTTCAGAAAAGCCACAAATGGTATTACTTTTCCAGAGACTCTTTCGTGCCCATCGACTTGCCGCAAAATGCACCTCAAATCATAGAAAAACCATGGACAGAAGCAGTTAGGATCTCTTCTGCTGCAAGCGTGCCAAAAAAATACATTTCAAATTCTCCTTTCACCGCCTATGCCGTTGTCAACAGACTCGGAATACTCGCCTTTACAGACGAAACGGTAAGCGTTTTCAACGACAATTCCGTTTTTCCTTCCGTAACGGCCGACCAGCTCGTTTTCAGCGGAGGCGCACCAGTATTCTACCTGTACAGAAGTTCATTTTTCAACGATTCTTCGATCCAGACCGACAAGGAACCATTCCTCGTCGAGTTCAATCCAAACACACAGATGTTTTTTCCGCTTGTTTCATACAAGAACTTGAACCTTACGGAAGATGAACAGATTATAGGCTTTTTTTGGGATGGCTATACGTGGACATGCTCCGCAAAAAAAAGACTTGAACGACAGGTAGAATTCAAATTCTTTACCTGGCAGCCACTTATAGACCTTACAGAACTGTCACCCGCACTATCATCCGACAACTACCTCTTTAAGGCTGCAACCGAAGAAGAATACAAATCGCTGAACATGCCGCACCTGTTTACGGATGCTCCCGATGATTTAAAAACATTGGTTGCATCAATCCCCAGCGACTTTACGTTCTATGTTTCATGGCGAGACGGCTCGGGTACAAGTCCAGTCAATTACTATCAGCCAGGAAACAACAGCAGCTCGACAGTGAATGCAAAGGGACTGAACGATACCGTTTCAGGCTACGAAGTCATCGTATTTGCAGACGGAACGACATACCTAAGAAAGAACGAACAAGGCAGCCAGATTTGTGCATTCAGGCTGCCCCTGCTACCTGCGGGATACACCTATGGAGAGGTAGCAGTTACAGGAACAAAGATGTACGTTGCATGGGAAGAAAATAACTTTTATAAAACCGGCAGAGCCGGCTTTATTCAGGTGAACATAACGAACGTGCTCAATTCTTTGAATTGAACAACAAACCCGCTTATTATTTTGTAAATCGAACAAGATTTGGCAGGGAAGAAGTCTGGTGCTTGATGTACAGATACTTGAACGGATGCAAATCAAGGGCATTCGTCTGCCACCCACCGACCGAAGCCAAATCAATCAAATGCATGCTTATAGGATGATAGATGGGAATTATCATGCTTTCATCCAGAAGCAATTTTTCTGCCTTTGACAGATACAGGTAATGCTCATCTGTCGTATCTGCACGGGAAGCATTCAAAAGATATTCATCAAACAGCTTGCTGTCATATTTTGCAACATTCAGAGATGAATCACTCCTGAACAATTCCAAGAAAGCCAAAGGATCGGCAAAATCTCCTATCCAAGAATAGGAAAACAAATCTGCATTCCAATTGGCAATCTGGGTGTTGTACTGTTCCATCGTCGTAGTTTCTACAACCAGTTCAACACCCAAAGGCTCCCATGCCGTTTTCAGCTGTGCTGCAAGATCCTTCATAAAATCTGTGTCGGTAATGGCAAACGTCAGCGTCAACTTTTGGTCGTACGGAATCTTTGCATGTTCACGGGCTTTGTTCATCATTGCAATTGCATCATCCGTATCATAATCATCAATGCCAGGCACATTTGGATACTCAGGCAAAGGATACACGAGCGTAGTTGCAGGAACCGTAATATTTTTACGCAGGGAATCATAGGGAATGGCTTCCAGCAAAGCCGATCTGAATTCAGGATTATTCCATATAGAATTGCCCATCTTAAAGAACAGATAATACGTTCCAAATTCCGCTGCAACATGAATTGCATCAGTATTGATGATTTTTGAAACAAGTGCATTTCCTTCGGTTATCCAGTCTGCATTGCCAGTGTTGAACTGATAGGCATTTTCTTCCAAATCATCGCTCAATGAAATGGTTATGCCCGGTATGACAACCGAAGCGGCATCATAATATTTAGGATTTTTTGCCAGTACAAGCGTGTTGTTCTTGTACGATTTAAGAGTAAACGGACCGCTATATGAATTCGGCTTGGAACTCACGATGGAAAACGCATGGTGGCACAGAATGCGCGGCAAATGTTCTGCAGGTTCTTCTAGATGAACAACAAGAGTCCTGTCATTACGGACGGAAATGCCGACATCTTCCTTTATGCCCTTGCCAGTCCTGAAATTGCGGGCACCTTCTATAAAATCCAGCAGCGATGAATAGGGAGCATTGGGAGTTGCCAGCAGCCTGAGCCATGAGTCACGGACAGTTGCAGCCGTAATAGGCTCCCCTGTACTAAAGCATGCGCCTTCCCGAAGCGTAAACGTCCATCTTTTTTTTGTACGTGAAATCTTATATGAAGTGCACAGTGCATTCCGAGGCTCAAGCGTCAACGGATCATAAGAAAAAAGACCTTCGTACAGCCCAGAAAGCACCTGCGCTTCCGAAGTATAGTTTGCAGTGTGAGGATTCAAATCGTACTGGTGAGTCATGGATATCAGCCGAACTTCCCTTTGCTCCTCAGTTTTGGGAATGTTGCCTGAAGAATCCAATCCAAATGCAGACTGTACAGACACCACTGCAGCACACAAGGCGGCTACACAAAAAAGAGAAAGCTGACGGCTTTTATTCATTATCCTTTATCCCCAATTTCTTCATTTGTTCAGCCTCTTCTACATAGGCTGCATATTCACCCTTGCACTGATTTATTTTTGCAAGAATATTCTTGAGTGTAGTCAATTCCATCTTTATGCCCTTAATGCGTGCCCTGTCAGCAGGAATAGCCGTTGCCTTAAAGAAATCATCCAACGCAGTAAGCTTTATGTGCAGGCGGCCATTTTCCGTAAGCTGGTTTGACACAAAATTAAAGATGAAGTCATCCTTCTGGGAATTCATCTTCTGGTAGTTAGGGCTGTTCTTTTCAGTAAGCGTACCGTAGTATGTAATGCGCTTTGCAAGGTTTTCCATGAACTTGCTGTAATTTATGATTTCCTTGCGCTGTTCGCCACCACGCTCCGTTACAGACACCTGATATTCCACCTGAGGATCTGCCAAGCCAAAAATCCTGCGAATGAGCTTCATCAGCTTGTCTTTAAATCCATTGCTTTCAGACTGCAGAATATCATGGTTAACAACGATTTTCTGCTGCACCACATTGTACTGCTCTGCCAGGGATCCCAAAAAACGGATGGCAGACATGATTATTTCATGAGTATCAACAGCAGGAGCCTTTGCTTCCTTCGTCTTGTCTTCGACATGCAGACGTTTCAGCAACTTTTTGCGAAGCTCTTCTTTTGAAATGGCCGTTTCTTCGTCTACAATTTCCTGAATGAGCTCCTGATACACAGGCTTTTTCGGCATGCAAATCGGCAACAGACGCTTTATCTCCGCAGCCAAAGCAGAGCCATCATTCAAAGCAGAAGAATCAAAGCGTTTATCAGCAATAATGTTCTTGCGAATTTCACCCTTGTACCGTTCGCGATGGAAATTGCCAAGCGACTTTAAGGCTTTGTTAATGTCTTCCATTTCATGGGCTGTGTTTTCAAGACCATCAAACAGCATGCCGACAGCCATGCCCAGACCAGAGTTTTTCAGTTCCGACAGGGCAATGCCCAATGCTCGGGTGTTCACCCTGCTGGACGATGCCGTAAGGTTGCTCCAAACAAAAGAATTGTTGAATTCAAGCAGCTTCTTTATTTTGTCAGTAGTAAGCTGGTCTACGGAAAACTTCATGTAATTGCAGATATAGTCAAGCATCGTCTCGTAGTCATTCAACCTGATGCCAAGCTGCTGTGCACGATCATTGTCATTGAAAGGACTTTCGTCAGGGCACGTAACCTTTGAAATCTGCCTTTCATTTTTATATGGATCAGGAATAACGAGAGAACGCTTTTGCAGCAAATCAAACATGTTTTTTATAAAAACAAGATGATTCCTGTACCTATCCTGCACATGAACAAGCTGTGTAGAGTCAAACCATGCCGTCTTGTTTTCAATAGCTTTTATGACTGTAGCATTAAAACTTTCTTCTTGATTAGCATTGTCCATCTAAATTACCCCTACAAAACTTATTAATTCAGAATCCATATCCCTTTCTTACTATCGGAATTCGGACTGCAATACTTCACCTTTTATTTTCGTGCAATAGACCTGCTCAGAAAACTGAAGGTTCCGACCTGATTGAGGCACCCCAAAAAGATTCAGTTTTTTTAGAATATGCCTTTAACAGCATACAACAAAGTATCTCATTATGATAGCACATTCCCTACGGCTCTGTACAGATTCGTACTATTGATATAAAGAAAAAAAATCATTATTCTATATAACTATCATTATTTTAACTGAAAAGGTGAATTGAATGGCAGTTGATGAACATTTACAAATGGTGCGCCACAGTCTGGCTCACGTTATGGCAGAAGCTATTCTAAAATTGTATCCGGGAACGAAAATAGCCATCGGCCCGGCAATTGAGAATGGATTCTATTACGATTTTGAATTTCCTGCAGACAACAAGCTGACAGAAGATGCGTTTCCTGCTGTAGAAAAAGAAATGAGAAGAATCCTTGCAGGAAACTTTGACTTTGTACGCAAGGAAGTTTCAAAAGCAGAAGCACTCGAACTCTTTAAGGATCAGCCATACAAAGTAGAGCTGATTAATGATTTACCGGAAAACGAAACCATAACAACCTACACTCAGGACACCTTTACAGACCTTTGCCGAGGTCCTCACATTGCAAATACAAAAGAAATAAACGCCCAGAGCTTCAAGCTTACGAAAATGGCAGGAGCATACTGGCGCGGAGATTCTGACAGAACAATGCTGAGCCGCGTCTATGCCGTTGCATTTGAAAAGCCGAATGACTTGAAGGATTACTTGAAAATGCTCGAAGAAGCAGACAAAAGGGATCACCGCAAGCTCGGCGTGCAGATGGACTTGTTCCACCTTGACCCAGAAGATCCGGGACAGATTTTCTGGCATCCAAACGGATGGACCATGTACGTAACGCTTCAGGACTACATGCGCAAGAAGGTCATTCAGGACGGATATCAGGAAGTAAACACGCCTGCCGTCATGCCACGTACTCTTTGGGAACGTTCCGGACACTGGGGGCACTACCAGAAGAACATGTTCATTACCGAAAGCGAAAAGCGTCTTTTTGCCATAAAGCCAATGAACTGCCCTGGTGCACTCGAAATCTTTAACTCTCGCACACGCTCATACAAGGATTTGCCGCTCCGCCTTGCAGAATTCGGACACTGCGTCCGCAACGAGCCAAGCGGAACACTGCACGGAATCATGCGTGTACGCGGCTTTGTACAGGACGATGCCCACATCATCTGTACCGATGACCAGATTGTAGACGAAGTTGCAAAGTTCTGTCGCCTGCTCAAAGGCGTTTACGCAGATTTCGGCTTTGACAAGAACCTGCTTGTAAAGCTGAGTACGCGCCCGGAAGATCACGTTGGCGATGATGCTACATGGGACAGAGCCGAAGCAGCCCTTGCAGATGCATGCAAATCATGCGGCATTGAATATGAAATTCAGCCGGGCGAAGGCGCTTTCTACGGTCCAAAAATTGAATTCACGCTTGTCGATGCCCTTGGCAGACAGTGGCAGTGCGGTACAATACAGCTTGACTACCAGCTTCCATCTGCAGAAAGATTGAACGCTCAGTACATCGGAGCAGACAACCAGAAGCACCATCCAGTCATGCTGCACCGTGCAGTACTTGGTTCGCTGGAGCGCTTCCTCGGCATCCTCATCGAAAACTATGCGGGAGCATTTCCGGCATGGCTTCACTTTGAGCAGGTTGCCGTTGTTCCAGTAGGACAGGACTTCAACGAGTATGCACAGAAAGTCGCCGACACGCTCAGAGCTGCAGGAATCCGCGTAAATGCATATATCGGCGACGACAACATGAAGAGCAAGATAAAGGCAATATCCAGCGAGCACAAGACACCATACATTCTTGTTGTAGGTGCAAAGGAACAGGAAGAAAACTCCGTAATGTGCCGCTTCCGCTTTTCAAGCCAGATTCCGCAGCGTTCTTTCAAGCTGGAAGAATTCCGCGACTATGTAGTTGAAAAGACAGAAAGCCACTTCAACGGAATATAAGGCATTATCACTGCATGAAAAAGGGGCTGTCCATTTCTGTTGGACAGCCCCTTTTCTATTTGTACAGCCTCATGCTATGCATTTGGGCGGACAATAACTTTTGCAAGGTTAGGACGCTTTTCCAAGTCCTTCTTAAGCCCCTCTTCACGAGCCTTGTTTACATATTTTGGATCCTGGAAAGAATATTTGAAGTTTGTATGAACGTCATAAGTTCCGTTCATAAGTGCATACGCATCTTCTGTCATGACAAGCTCTTCGTCTGTTGGAATAACGAAAATCTTTGTCTTTGAATCGTCTGCACTGATGCATGTTTCTGCATTTCCCGTGAAAGACCATTCGTTTTTCTGGGGATCAATCTTGATTCCGTAGTTTTCAAGACCAGAACAAGCCTTAAAGCGAGTAATAGGACCGCGTTCACCCACTCCAGCAGTCCATACAATGGCATCTACATGGCCAAGCTCAGCCGCAAATGCACCGATGTACTTCTTGATGCGGAGGGCTTCCATCTCGATTGAAAGCTGGCACAATTTATCACCCTTTGCAGCATCAATTTCAATGTCTCGGCGGTCGGAATACTTGCCGGTAATGCCAAGACATCCAGACTTCTTGTTGAGAGCCTTGTCCATTTCATCGGCAGACATGCCTGTCTTGCGCATGATGTAGAACGGAAGAGCAGGATCAAGGTCTCCAGAACGAGTTCCCATTACAAGACCTTCAAGCGGCGTAATGCCCATTGTCGTGTCGTAGCACATGCCGTTCTTTACGGCGCACATTGAAGAACCGTTACCGATGTGGCAGATGATAAGGTTTGTATCTTTCGGGTCTTTTCCAAGCAGGACAGCAGCACGCTTTGCCGTATACAGGAAAGAAGTTCCATGGAATCCGTAGCGGCGTGCAGCATACTTTGTGTACCATTCGCGAGGAATGGCATACATGAATGTTTCTTCCGGCATTGTCTGGTGCCATGCAGTGTCCATGATTGCAGCATGAGGAACGTTCGGCATAACCTTTTGAGCTGCCTCTATGCCCATGATGTTTGCCGGCATGTGCAATGGTCCAAGGTCAATCACTTCGCGGAAGCCGTCAAGCACTTCTGGCGTAATCAATACGGACTTTGTGAACTTTTCACCGCCATGGAGTACGCGGTGACCGACAGCACCAATTTCTTCCATGCTCTTGATAACGCCAACCTTCGGATCTGTTATTTCCTTTATGATTAACTCGATAGCCTCTTTATGGGTAGGACAAGGGCTTTCGATTTCAACCTTATTTCCCTTTGCCTTGTGCGTAATGCAAGAACCTTCAATGCCGATTCTTTCAACAACACCGTTTGCCATTACTTCTTTATTGTCCCAGTCGTAAACCTGATACTTTGCGGATGAAGAACCGCAGTTCAATGTAAGAATTACCATTGCCATAGAAATGTATCCTCGAAAAATAAGATAAATATTCTACTATTATAGTAAATAAATGTCGGAATTTCAATGCCGTCACAAAGTCTCAACCGTTTCAAATATTTTCCGTAACGTGTCGGATTTGCGCTCTGCATTGACTTATGACAAGATTTGAATCGATATTCTAATCACTGTGTCTCCGTCATTCCAATCTCTGTGACTCTGTTATTCTAATCTCTGCGACTCCGTCATTCTAATCTCTGCAATAGTGTTCAAAATTTAAAAGGGCACCTCGAAAAACCGAAGTTTTCAAGGTGCCCTTTATTCCGCAGTCCATGTACTAATTACGATTCTTTTCATTGCTGGCAACAGACTGAGAAGAAGCCATGATGCTTCCAAACCCCTTTTCGAGTATCTTTGCATTTTCCCAGCTTTCGTTTATCTGTCGGGTTCCATTTTCGCTGTCAAAGATGAGTTTGTCAGATGCTTTTTGTATCTCATCAATTATTCTTTTGATTTCTTTTATGCTATCAAGGATAGTATCAGACAGATGGCGTATTTCCGTTGCAACAATATGAAAGTTTTTGCCGGCTTCACCTGAGCTAGAAGCCTCTAGTTCCGCGTTGAAAGCGATGATTTTTGTCTGATCGGCCACATTGTTGATAATGCCCATAATGTCCCAAATGCCATTCATCTTTGTGTTCAGATCTTTTATGCCTTCTGTCGTGAGCATGTTCATGTTCTTGATTTCCTGCAAATCATGCACGTTACTCTGCAGTGCTTCAGTGCCTGAACGCACGGCTTCGGCAATGCTTTTGACAGCTTCACGAATTTCCTTTTCATGATCCTGATTGGCAAGACTCATAACATAGTGATGACAGTTTTCCCTGCGGTTGAGTCCGTTGAATATGGCAATCGCCATCTGCTCACAGCTATTATAGCCGCAAGCTCCGCAGTTGTAGATGTCTGCAGAACCGTGCTTGTCCATGCTTAGGTAAATCTGCTCCAATTCCTCTTGGGACGGATTATTTATGCACCTTAACCTCACAGCACTGCGATCATAGTAGGTTCTATCATAAATGCCAGGCTTCCAATATGCGTTTAGGGTTTTATCCAGTCTCCACAGGGCTAGTTTGCTCGGTTTGCGACCAGACGTCTTCCACTTTTCCTTCCGTGCCAGTGCCCTGCTTTCAACCAATTCTTCAAGCTCATCAAGCGGCATTCTGGTGTTTACTGTTCCTCCTCCCCTGTTGCACCCCTTATCGCAGTTCAAACAGTCCACCAGCTGGTAGTGGAATTTGTGTCCAGAAGAAAGTGATCGCTCCAGTCCTGCAAGATATTCAAACATAGCCGGCTGCCCCTCTATCTTGCGGGTTTTGGAAGAAATGCCAGGAACGAACCGCTCTGCGGTGCGCATTAAACCACCTGGAACGGAATACAGTACGGCACGCTCGGCAGGCGGATTGTCATAGTCAACCTGAGGGAATGTGGACAAATCAATATTGTTTTCCTTGAGCCATGTGTCAAGGCTCTTCATCGTAACATTGTAGTCGCCTCGTCCATTTTCATCGAACTCACGCCGTTTTGCAAAGCACGGAGAGATGACAGCTATCTTGCAATCACGATATGCTGGATAAAAATGGCGAATGCATTCGACTGTATGTGCCATAGGGCTGTCTGCCTTGGCAAGATACGGAATTAACTGGGGGCAATATATTTCCACAAAGCTGACAAGTGCAGGACAAGGCTGTGAAATCAGAATCTGAGGATCCTCTTTTTTTATCTGCTCAATATAGCTTTTTGTCGTCAGCTCGGCACCAAAAGACACATCGAAAACAGCCTTGACACCTATGGACTTGAGCCATCCGTTCAGATGCAAGTCCTTGCCTGCAAAATTGGAGGCAACGGCAGGTGCAACGATAGCAACCATGTAAATTCCATTCTTAAGATCATGAAAGAAAGCCTGCATGTCGTCAATGCCTGTCCTTGCTCCATGACTGCAGGCTTCAATGCAAGTACCGCAGCCAATGCAAAGATCATGATTGATAGACACATGCCCACCCGAACCGTTGTTGCACATTTTAACTGGGCAAACGCTTATGCAGCGATGGCAGTTGCAGCACTTGGCAGGATCTATCTGTATGACGGGACGAAGATGCTCCGCGGTTGCATACTCATTCATAAGCCACCTGATTAAAATGGAATGTACAAACAAAGAAGCCACAAAAAGAACTGTCCGAAACAAAAAGTTCAAAAAAAACTTTGTTTAGTATAACATAGAGTTGTGAAAAATACAACGCACACAAAGCCTCGCAGCAATCCACAGGCAGTAAATAGTCAGGAATGAGAATGAAGCGACTATGCATCAAACGCATAGAGAATGCAAAAGTTCTATTGTACTTTCTGCTTTCTTGTATAGTATTATACATTGCAGGAGGAAGGAACATGAAAATCAAATCATTTTTGGCAATAACTTTTGCAGCTCTGGTTGCTGTAAGCAGCATATCTGCAAAATCTCTTGTAGTTTATTTTTCCCATGCAGGCGAAAATTATGCTGTTGGAACTATCAGCGAGGGAAACACTGCCATTCTCGCAAAGATGATTGCGTCCAAGACTGGGTCGGACACTTTTGAAATCATCCCTGCCAAAGACTATCCGGCAGCCTACAAGGAATGTACCGATGTAGCAAAGGCTGAGCAGAAGAAAAATGCCCGCCCCGCCTACAAGGACGACATAGACACCAGCAATTATGACACAATCTACATTGGCTATCCAATCTGGTGGGGAGACATGCCCATGGTGGTATACACGTTCCTTGAAAAACACAACCTGAACGGAAAGACAATTGTTCCCTTCTGTACCCACGAAGGAAGTGGAGTGAGCGGCACTGACGGAACAATCAAGCGATTTTATAAATCAGCAAATGTAAAGGTTGCCCTCGCTGTCCGAGGAGCCACAGTCCAAAATGAACGCACCAAGGCAGAAAAAACCGTGGACGAGTGGCTTAGGTAAACCTCTAAAAAACAGTAAAGGAAAAGAAAAATGGACTACGAAAAAGGATATGTTTACAGCCTGATGGACAAAGGCGGTCCCACCGATGTGAGGGAGCCTTATTTCAAGGAAGCGGTGGACGAAATGATGCGGGCGAGGACGCTCTGCGCAAAGGCCAACGCCAAGATGCCAGACGACCCAAGCCACATCGAGGACTTGGAGGAGCTTTTCGGTCGCAAACTGGACGATGTGCGGATTCTCACTCCATTCATCTGCGACTTCGGGAATCGGGTCAAGTTCGGAAAGAATGTCTTCATCAACCATTCGGCCATTTTGAGCGCGTCGGGCGGAATCGAGTTTGAGGACGGCGTCTCGGTAGCGCCAGGTGTGCGCATTGCCACAATCAACCACGACTTCAACGAGCGGCACACAAAATATACGTACGGCAAGGTCACGATAAAAAAGAACGCCTGGATTGGAATGAACGTGACGATTTGCCCAGGCGTGACGGTTGGAGAGTACGCGGTAGTCGCAGCGGGCGCGGTTGTGACTAAGGATGTGCCTGACTACGCTGTGGTGGGCGGATGCCCTGCAAAGGTGATTAAGATGCAGAATCCAGATGAGCAGAAGGAATAGCAAAGCGACCAGCGTTCGTTCTGTTACATCTTCCGAAATCCGCTCATGCCCTTTTCCAGAAGCGTTGTGGCAAGATGTATCATTTCGTCCATGGGAATCTTTCTGCCGTCAGCGACCCACTGGCGGTAGAAAGCCAGAACGATGGTGGTGTAGGCGCGCACGATGTTCTGAACGTATGCACTTTTTTCGTGAAGTGATTTGCTTTTTTCGTGGGTGTGGGCGGCTCGGCTCTAACGATGACGGCGTGTACAGGGCGATGTGCCGCGCGGAGAAGGCAGGGAAAATCCGCTCAATCGGCATCTCGAACTTCTACACGGAAAAATCGGTGTCGCATTTCATCAATGAATTCGACATCGCTCCGTCAGTCATTCAGAACGAGAACCACCTGAAATATCAGAACAACTCCCTGCGCGACTGGGCGGCGAAGCGGGGAATCTTCATCGAAAGCTACTACCTCTTCGGCGGGCTCAATCGCCGCCTGCAATACCGTCTTTTGAATTTAAATATCATTTTTAAATCCGGCAGCCTTTACAAAAAATATGTTTTCATAAGCCCCTTGCCTTTTACTTCAATGTCAATGGAATTTCCATA
>JAFVDR010000114.1 GCA_017476165.1 Treponema sp.
GGATACAAACCATTTTTCACAACGATTGCATACACCATCATGACAAGGCGAGTATCTTCCATCAATGAACCGCTTTCGCGTATTGCAATGTCCGTGCATGAAAGAAGCGACAGTATTGATGCCGTTGTGCCAGGTCCCCATATCCGGGCTGCCTTTGCATATCTGGCAAGACTCTTTTTTCCGCCAAGTCCCGCAGCACGCAACTGTGCATCGGAAGGAGTTTTTCCACCAGCATATAAGGAATGATATGTTCTCAACACTCGAAAGCAATAGGTCAGTCCAGCAATAATGGCAACACCTCCAGAATCACGCGACAGTCGTATCTTCTGAAGGATTGAAAGAGAAGTTTCCAGACGTTCCTTTGGAGATTTAGATTCATCTGCAAGAGCTTCAAACAACGTAAAGGCATTCTCTTCCCTATTATGTGCAAGGATTTTGTCAACGTCATCCACGGTAATGACATGTCCCCTTTCAAAGCAGTAGAAAAAGCGAGAACATTCACTTTTCAATGTTTCCGTATTGTTTTCAACCATGTCAAGAATCAGTTCAACTGCATCATCTGCAACAGAAAAACCGTTCTTGCGGAAATAGTTCCGCACCCACTGAGGCTTCTGGTTATCAAACATTTCCCAAAAGATTTTTTTATGGGACGAAGGCACAGCACTTTCTATTCTCTTTTCTATGCCATTTTCATCGGACTCAAGAATCAGTACATTGGGAGAGTTGCCTGCATTTTTTATATATTGAACAAGAAGGTCTATATCTGTTTTTAATTTTATCAGCTCAGCATTTTTCAGAATAATGAATAACGATGAAGTAAAAAGACTTGCATTCTGCAACTGAGAAACAACATCGGCAATGCGAGTCTCAGAAGCATAATAGCGGTAAAAGTCTACACCGCCATTCTTTTTTTCCGCTGCAGCCCGTATTGTGGCAACCGCATCACCTTTATCACCATTTTCAGGACCTGTAAAAAGATATACTTCCACATCTGACATATCAATACGCACACCTTATGCAAGAAAGAATCCTGCACGCTGCACATCATGCAATGCTTTTTTTGAGACACATTCTTTTAAAACACAGAGTAGCAATTGCGTACAGCATACGGATTGATGGAGAAATGTCCTACTCTTCTTCAAATTTTGACTCAAACAGTTTCACAATAGCATCTGCAGCATCTTTTTCATCAGTTCCATCTACCTTGAGTGTCAAAGTCGTATTATAGCCAGCAGCCATCGTAATAACACCCATGATAGACTTTGCATTTACAGTTGCATCATCGCGTTCTAAATTAATTTCTGCTGAAAATTTGTTTGCCGTCTGTGCAATCAATGCAGCAGGACGTGCATGAATACCTGCTCTGTTGCGAACTGTCAAAATCTTCTCAATCACAATAAACTTCCTTTTATTTCTTTATTTTCATTCAAGCAATCAACAAGAGTTTCGTTCTTGCAGATTCCCTTAATACGAATATTCACTGCCATAGTATGCCGTCTGTGCCTGACTTGATTCGATCCATTTGAGGACATTCTGATTAAACTCCCTTGCAGAAAAGTGTCCCATGGATTTCAAACGTTCATTCTTTGCAGCCGCTTCAATAATAATCGGCATATTCCGCCCAGGTTTTACAGGTAACTCAATAAGCGGTATTTTTACTCCTAGCAAATCTGTTTTATCAGTATCAGATCCAACCCTGTCATACACCTTGTTCTGCTGCCACTCTTCAAGCTTGACAACAAGCTGAACTTCCTTTTGATCACGAATAGAACCGACACCATACAAATCAGGAATGTTAATGATGCCCAATCCACGAATTTCCATGTGATGGCTAATAAACTTAGAAGGACCGCTACCCATAATCGTATTACCATTTACACAGCGTAATTCAACAGTATCATCAGCAACAAGACGATGACCGCGCTCTACAAGGGCAAGAGCTGTCTCGCTTTTACCGACACCGCTTTCGCCCGTCAAGAGAATGCCAATGCCAAACACTTCTACAAAAACGCCGTGAATTGTTTTTCGGGGAGCAAAAATATTCGAAAGGACACGAAGAATACGGTTTGAAAAATCCGTAGACTCCAAATCTGTCTGTAAAATGGGACATCCAGAAGTTTCTGCCATGGAAAGAAAAATTTCATCAGGCTGAAGATTGTGGGTGCACACAATGCAAGGAATCTCATACTTCAACAGCCTTTCTATGCTTTCAAAATTATTTTCATGTATCAGTTTACTCAGATAGGCAAATTCTCCCCGTCCAATAACCTGCACACGGGAATATGCAAACGACTCGAAAAAACCGGACAAAGCAAGCCCCGGACGGTTAATGTCAGGAATCGTAATTTGCCTCGACAGACAGTTTCTGCCACTGATGCAGTAGAGGTTCAGAGAATCATGTCCTTTTAAGTCCAAATCCAGTAAATCCAATACTGTAAATTTTTTGTCAGCCATGGGTGTAGTATACACTTAAATTATGATAAAATGCAACACATCATCGTTTTTTGCCAAGATAGGCATCGCGAACAGAAGGATTTTCCAGCAACTCCTTTCCACTGCCAGTAAGAACAATTTCCCCCGTTTCAAGAACATAGGCAAGGTCCGCAGTTTTCAGAGCCATGTTTGCATTTTGCTCAACCAGCAAAATTGTAACGCCCTTCCTGTTGATTTCCCGAATGATTTCAAAAATCTGTTGTACAACGAGTGGTGCCAGACCAAGCGAAGGTTCATCCAGCATGAGGATTTTCGGACGGCTCATCAAAGCTCTTCCCACAGCAAGCATCTGCTGTTCACCTCCAGAAAGCGTTCCTGCATACTGCCAGCAACGCTCTTTCAGGCGCGGAAAAAGTTCATACACCCAGTTCATGTCACTTTCAATTACATCTTTTTCTTTTCGAAGGTAAGCCCCTATCTTCAGGTTTTCCTGTACCGTTAAATCGGCAAACACATGGCGACCTTCTGGAGACAAGGCAATTCCTTCAGAGCAGATTGTATGGATGGGTAAACCTATCAGCTCCTTGTTGTCAAGCCTGATTGAACCGGCACCGCGAGAAGGCTTTACAAGACCGCTTATCGTTCGCAGCAATGTAGATTTTCCGGCACCATTTGCTCCAATCAGAGTAACAATCTTGCCGTCAGGAACTTCTATATTGATTCCGCGCAGAGCCTTAATTCCGCCATAAGAAACATGTAAATCTGATATTTTAAGCATAGTCGTTTAATCCTCATTCTCTCCAAGATAGGCTGAAATTACTTCAGGATTGTTCTGCACTTGTTCAGGAGTTCCGCTTGCAATCAACGCACCGAAATTCAAAACGTAAATCCTATCGGAAATATCCATTACAAGATCCATGTGATGTTCAATCATAAAGACCGTCAAGTGAAAATCATCTCTGATGCGGCGAATAAAGTTTGTCAGTTCAGCAGTTTCTTGGGGATTCATTCCTGCAGCCGGCTCATCAAGCAACAAAAGGGTTGGATTTGTCGCAAGTGCACGGGCAATTTCAAGCCTGCGCTGCAAACCGTATGGCAAAGATGTACAAAGCTCGTCGCGCACATCATACAAGTCCAAAATCTTCAGCAGTTCAGCAGTTTCAACCCTCTGCCGTTCCTCTTCTTTCCTATTCAGGCGGAAAGTAGCAGTAAATACATTGCTGGTACGACGAAGGTGCTTTGCAATCAGAACATTATTGAATACGGTCTGGCTTTTCCATAAGCGGATATTTTGGAAAGTTCGTGCAATTCCAAGCTTTGTAATTTTATCTGGAGTAGGCTCTATATGCCTCTTGTACTCGCCACGGTGAAGCCCTGCATACATTTTCTTCATTTTGCCATGGGGGAAATTTTCAACAATTTCAACACCATTAAAAGAAACAGATCCATTTGTTGGTGCATACACACCGGTCACCACATTAAATGCAGTCGTTTTTCCCGCACCATTCGGGCCTATCAACGAAACAATCTCACCTTTATTCACTTCGAGAGAAAGGTTGTTTACTGCTACAACGCCACCAAACTGCATTGTAATGTCTTTCATCTGCAATACATTTTCTGTCATGACAACACCTATGCCTTTTTTGACCTTTTAATCTTTTTTATCTTTGCAAGCGTGTTCCTTGCAAAAGCTGTCAGTCCCGAAATGCTGAATTCAGAATCACCCATAATACCCTTCTGGTAAAACAACACAATGAGCATGATGACCACAGAAAAGACAACCTTTCTAAAGCCCGGACGAAGAATCTGCAAAGGAGTAAAGTTCAAGTTTGCATTGTCAAGGAAACGAAGCCACCACTCAGAACATGCAATAAACAGGAATGATGCTATGCAACTTCCCGTCACGCTGCCAATGCCACCAATAACCACAATAAGCAGAATCTCATACGTCATTGCTGACTTGAACTGACTTGCCTGAATGGTTGTCTGGAACATTGCAAGCAAAGCACCAGATATGCCTGCAAAAAAAGAACTGATTGTAAATGCGAGCTGCTTATGATGGGCAAGGTTAATTCCCATGGCCTCAGCTGCAACCTCATCATCGCGTATGGCTTTGAATGCACGACCGTACGTGGAATTAATAAGCAAAACGATGACGGCAATGCAAATTCCAGCAACAATAAAGTAGAAAGTTGCAGATTTAAAGACTGGATACTTTCTGAGCAAGTTTGATCCATTAGTAATGCCACCAAGCTTATCCCATTGAAAGATTGCACGAATAATCTCTGCAAAGCCAAGAGTTGCAATGGCAAGATAGTCCGATTTCAAATGCAAGACAGGAAGCCCGATTAAATAAGCAAAGAAAGCTGCAACAAGGCCTGCAAGAATCAATGCAATAAAGACCGGGAACGTAACATGAATGAGGCCACCGTCAAAATACTGGTATACCTGAGCATGAGCTTCCTGCGGAATAGTAAAAATGGCATACGTATATGCACCGAGAAGCATGAAGCCTGCCTGCCCCAGCGAAAAAAGTCCCGTAAATCCATTCAGCAAATTCATGGACACTGCAACCAATGCGTAGATTGCACCCTTCTTCAGCACCATGAAAAGAATGGAATTGCTGTTAAAGCCACTCATGACCGCGGGGAACACAAAATCAAGCAACACAAGCACACAGAACAAACATGCAAGCAGTACAGCACCTGCAAGACCGTTTCTATTCTTCTTTAATGTATTTAATTCAGCCATATTACACCTTATCAGTCTGCTTTTCACCAAAAATGCCAGTCGGCATAAACATTAAGACGCATATCAAAAGAATGAATGTAAATGCATCACTGAATGTTGTCCAGCCCAACCCCTTTATGATATTTTCACAAATGCCAATGATAAACGCTCCAATGACAGCACCAGGAACAGACCCGATGCCACCGAAAACAGCAGCAACAAAAGCCTTAAGCCCAAGCATGCCTCCAACAGTCGGAGTCACTCCCGGATAATTTGAAAAGAACAGGATTGAGCCTACAGCGGCAAGAAACGAACCGATGATGAACGTCATGCTTATAACTGAATCGATTTTTATACCCATAAGCTGTGCCGTTTCAAAATCTTTGGAAACGGCACGCATTGCCATTCCTATTTTTGTGTGATTAATCAGCAAGACAAGGGCAACAACAAGCACTATAGTCAAAAAAGGCGTTATTACTGTTACACGCTTGGTAATGGCACCTGCAATTGTAACAGAATCACTAATCCATGGAATCGTCGGATACTTCTTAAGCAATCCACCTGTAATATACAAAGCAAGATTCTGCAACAAATAACTCATTCCAATTGCAGAAATCATAATAGACATTCTTGGAGCCGTGCGGAGCGGCTTATAAGCAACACGTTCAACAGCAAACCCCAAAAGTACAGTCAAAGCAATGGTAAAGGGAATGGACAGCCACAGCGGAAGAATCGTATACGAATAAATCATGATAAGTCCCGATGCCATAAAGACATCGCCATGTGCAAAGTTTATAAGACGCAAAATACCGTATACCATAGTATAACCGATGGCAATCAAGGCATATTGACCACCTGTAGAAATTCCTGCTAGAACATACGGCAAATTATTTTGAATGAATTCCATACCCTTTATATTCCTACTAAAAAAATAACGCAGAGGCTTCATTTGGCTACAAACCCAGTGTGAAACCTCTGCACTCAGAAAAAATTATTTTACAGACTGCTGGGCAACAAAGTCCCATTTACCAGTTCCATTGTTCACTTTTTTTACATAGGCAACATCGCGAACTGCATCTCCTGTTGCATCAAATGCAATGTCACCAGAAACACCGGTATATGTTACGCTTGGAAGCACCTTTTTAACGTCAGGTCCCTTTGTAGATCCTGCTGCCTTAAGGGCTTCAAGGGCTGTATAGTATGCATCAAAGCCCATTGCAGAAACGGCTGCAATTTCGTCATCGCCGCCATTGTTCGTCTTTGCAGTGGCATTCGTGTTCAAGTAGTTGCGGAATCCATCAACAAAAGCCTTTACGTTGGCATCGCTAGAACCTTCAACAAAGAACGTCGTTACATACACCTGCACGTCAGTTCCCTTTGCTGCAGCAAGGACTACGTTGGAATCCCATGTGTCACCGGCAAGGATAGGAAGGCTCAGCTCCTGTGTATTTGCCTGCTCAATGATAAGGGCAGCAGCTTCTATGGAAACAGGGCTAAAGAATACGTCTGCATTCTGTTTTTTTGCATTTGCTACGTAAGCTGCAAAATCACTCGTTCCATCTGGGAATGTTTCTTCAACGACATCACCGCCCAAAGCCCTGAACGCTTCTACAAAGTATTTTACCAAACCACCTGAATAGTCATCGCCAAGCTTGGAAAGACAATAGGCCTTTTTTGCCGCAAACTTGTCAACGGCAAGGTTTGCAAGAACAGTTCCCTGGAAAGGATCAAGGAAGCAGATGCGGAAATAGTGGTCATTGCCAAGAGTTACCTGAGGATTTGTGCACGTAATGCCAA
>JAFVDR010000115.1 GCA_017476165.1 Treponema sp.
AGATTTTAAAAAGTGTGAAAAACCGTTTGCATGGTTCAGCATTGAATGCACTAATTTTGAAAGCATACATAATCACAACGCGTATGCCTACACGGAGTATGTACAATGACGTATTTCTTTGAAACCTATGGCTGTGAAATGAATATTGCAGAATCTGCTTCTGTAGAACAGCTTTTGATAAGCAGGGGATGGACAAAGGCATCTGATGCCCAATTGAGCGACGTAATCATAATCAACACCTGTTCCGTGCGTGCAACTGCGGAAACGAGAATCTATGGGCGGCTTGGTTTTTATACAGGGCTAAAGAAGCTCCGCAACGGAGAGCCTGGTGCAAAAAGCCGCAACATGGAAATTGCTGCCGAATATGTCCAGAAAAACGGATCAGTTCCCCTGACAATCATCGTCATGGGGTGCATGGCGGAACGACTTTTAAAGACGCTTCAAAAAGAATGGCCTGCTGTTGACTATGTTGTGGGCACGTATGCAAAGAATAAATTCGGTGACATCATTCAGGCTGTTGAAAACCATGAAACGCCAGTGGAAATAGAAGAAGAACCCGTATATACGTTTGCTGCAACATCCTATGAAGAAGGTGCCTTTTCTACGTTTGTACCCATCATGCACGGATGCAACAACTTCTGCACATACTGCATTGTGCCGTATGTCCGAGGCAGGGAAGTCAGCCGCCCTGTTTCTCAGATACTTCATGAAATAGACATCTTGTCAAAGCGTGGTGTAAAGGAGATAACCTTGCTGGGGCAGAATGTCAATTCCTACAAGGATGCAGATTATCGTCCTGGCGGAACAAACTTTACGGAACTGCTTCGTATCATTAGCCGCCATATTGATGAAATTCATTCTTCCATAGAGTGGATTCGCTTTGAGTCCAGCAATCCAAAAGATTTTTCAGATGAATTGATAGATCTCATTGCAAACGACCGACACATCTGCCGTGGACTGCACATTGCCGTGCAGCATGGTTCTACGCGTGTGTTGAAAGCCATGAACCGTCGCTACACGCGGGAATCATACATGGAACTTGTCGACAAGTTGAAAAGCCGCATTCCAGACCTTGCACTTACAACTGACATCATGCTGGGATTCCCCGGTGAAACGGAACAGGATTTTGAAGAAGTTGTTTCCCTCATGCAGAAAGTACAGTATGAGTCTGCTTTCATGTATTACTACAATCCTCGCGAAGGAACGCCTGCTGCAAAGATGGAAAACCAAATTGACATGGAAACCAAAAAGGCACGTTTGCAAAAGATAATCGACATGCAGCTGGACATTACTAAAAAAGTCATGTCGGCTCGGGTAGGGCAGACTGTCAAGGTTCTTGCAGACATTGTCAGTCGAGACAACAAAGAAGAATTGCTTGGCAAGACCGAGCAGAACGAGCGCGTGGCTTTCAAGGGTGCTGTTTCATTGATAGGCACCTTTGTAAACGTCCATATTGACAGTTTGAATGGCAATACATTTAAAGGAACTGTGTTGAAAGCGTAAAAACATTCTGACAGAAAGATTCTGATCGGTGTGACGGAGTTGTTTTTTCCCCTATTGACAAACTGGGTTTAATCTTCCATATTTTACGTAAAATGACTCTTCAGCAGTTGAAATATGTTATTGGAGTTGCAGAATGCGGCTCCTTTAACAAGGCTTCCGAAAAATTATTTGTCTCGCAGCCGTCCCTTACAAGTAGCGTTCATGACTTGGAGTCAGAACTTGGATTTGCTCTTTTTAAAAGAACTTCCCGAGGTACAACAGTGACAGATCGGGGAATATATTTTATTGCAGATGTCAAAAAACTCTACCGAAATTATGAAGACATTCTTGAAAAATATGTTGGTAAACGGAGAAAAGTTTTTTCTGTTTCAGCATTGTACTACGCTTTTGCACGTAAAGCTTTCGTAGAGATAGTCAAAAAATTTTCTCAAGATGTATATGATTTTTCTTTTCGTGAAAAAAAAGCTTCTGATGTTATAGCAGACGTGGCAAATGGAGAAAGCAGTATTGGAATCTTATATCTGAGCGATTCTAACCGGCGTAAGATTCTAAAGTCCCTTTCCGACTACAAATTGGATTTTCACCATCTGACCGAATGCAATGCATTTGTCTACATGCATAAAAAACATCCGCTCGCAAAAAAAGAAAGCCTTTCCCTTGAAGAGCTTGCTGACTTTCAGTTCATTACTTTTGATACAGATGACGTAAAATCCTTTTTTCCGGAGGATATTTTAAAAAAATACGAACTTTTAAATCCGATTACAGTTGCAGATAGGGCTACAGAGCTGAACCTTTTGGAGAATTTAAATGGCTATACTTTTCTTTCAGGAGTGCTAGGAGAAGATGAGGCGAGTGACGATTTTATTACAATACCCCTCAAGAGCCTTGAAAACTTTCCTTTTGGTACATTTGAGCTTGGATACATTGTAAAAACAAATGAACAGATGGACGAAATTGCATTGTGCTTTATAAATTCCGTTCGCCGAATCCTTAACATTGCAGGATTTATCTGTTAGAAAAAAAATTTATACCCATTATAAAAAAATTATATTTCTCAAAGATTTTTATTTCTGCTATAAAACACTATGTGTGTTGGTTGTGTGGAGAATAAGACTCTTTTTTTTATCGGGACGAATTTCTATATAACCTAACGCCTTAAATCTTTATGTTATAGGAGAAAACGTCTATGAAAAAAACTTTGCATTTACAAATCGCCCTTGCCCTTATGGCACCTGCAATCATGTCTTTTTTTTCTTGCAATTCAAAGAGAGTGAGTGGAGTAAAGAACGGTATGCGTACTATAACAGTTGCCTGCCGTCAAGACAGCATTCCGTATTCTTGGATCGATGAAAACGGTAATCAGACTGGATATGAATATGAGATTTTTCGTGAACTGGAGGCTGAACTCCCTCAGTATAAATTTGAATATGTTGCAACAAGTCAGGAAGATGCTTTGCTTGGCCTTGATACAGGAAGAAATCAAGTCGTACTGAGCGGGCTTTTTAAGAATCCCCTTCGTGAAAAAAAATATGGGATTCCGAAAAATCCAGAATCAGCAACAGTTACTGGCTTTGTAGCAAACAGAAAATTTGAGCCAAAACTAAAAGGCTTTAATAGGG
>JAFVDR010000116.1 GCA_017476165.1 Treponema sp.
GAGAAGATTTTCATCACCAAAGGCGGCGCGTGAAAGCCCATGCCCGTTGTTCCGCTGTTGTCAGCAATTCCTACCCGAACAACTCCCCGTTCCTGCAAATCCGCACATACTTCGTAAGGTTTATCACGCAGCGCACAGCCTCGTCCGCCATCACCGCAAAGAACACGCCCGAAATCCCCAGATGAAAAGCGAACACAAAAAGGCTCGCCGCACCCACGACAAAGACCGTGCCGAAAATCTGCGTGAAGAACATCCATTTTGTGTCGCCGCTCCCGCGGATTCCGTTTCCGATGATGATGTTCCCCGACTTTGAAAACAGGTTCAGCGAGATGAACAGAAGGTACACGCCCGAAGTCCTGATGATTTCATCGTCCTTCGTGAAGACCTCGATAATCCGCTCTGGGAACAAAAGTGAAGCTACCGTCATCAAAAGTGCAATCACGATGCAAAGCGAATACGCGCATACGCACACACCTCTGAACTGTCGTGCATCGCGTTTCCCGACCGCCTCGCCTGAAAGTGTCATGCTCGCACTTCCCAACGCGCCCACGATGACCACCGCGAGCACTTCCACGCCGAAAACAATCGAATAGATTCCCGCCGCAAGCTCGTTTATCGAATTCAGTATGCGGATAATCACGAGGTTTCCGAGGTTCCAACAGAAATCCTCAAGCGCGGTGTTGATTCCGAGTCGTGCCGAATGAAGATAGCGTTTGAACCGTGCATTTTTGATTGCGCTCCGGCTCGGCCGCGTGGAAAGTTTTCTGCTTTTGAGCAGGGCTGCGAAAAGATAGATTCCGCCGGCATACTCCGCGATTGTCGTTCCCAACGCCGCGCCTTTTACGCCTAGCACGGGGAAGCCGAGGTTTCCGAAAATCAGAACCCAGTCCAAAAAAATGTTCAGAAGCGAGCGCAGGACGCTCCATACCGCGAGGTGCTTTGTATGGTTGGAGGTCTGGAAAATCACCGTGAGCGATGCGCCGAGTCCTGTGAGCAGGAATATTGGTGATGAAAAACGCGCGTAGTCAACGCAGAGCGGCATAAGGTGTTCCGAAACACCGAGCAGAGAGAAAATCGGGTGCGAGCCGAAGCACCACAGGAAGAACAGTGCGAACGGCACGATGTTGTGGAATTTCAAAAGCGAGCCTGAGTCTTCTTCCGCAGCGGTGCTGTCCTTTGCGCCAACGCTCTGGCTGATGAGAATGGACGCGCCCGTCGCAATCGAAAAGCACACTGACATCGTAGTCCACAGCGGCGCGTTTGCATTCCCCAGAACGCTCATATACAGCGCGTCCGCCCGCCCGAGAAAAATGCGGTCGATGAACATCTGCACCTGATTTATGATGTTGCTCAGAATCAGCGGCACTGCGAGCGCGAGCAGGCGCGAAAAGTAAAGGTGGTATTCCTGACGGTTTGTTTTCATACTTCTACTCTATAGAAGAAAAGCAAAAAAGGGAACGCATTTCGGATAAAATGCACGATTCGGGCGATGAAATACGGTGTGCTCACCCCATCGCTACTTTGAGCGCAGGCGCGTACTTGCGGCTCACAAGTACTTCCTCCCCGTTGGGCATTTTTGTGTAGAGGCTGCTGTTGAGCGCGAAACGAACAGTTCTATTGTCTTGAACATTAAAACTGTCTGTGTGCAAAACCTTAAGGTGTTACAAACGAAATCATAAATAGACAATAGACGGAATTATCAATAGTCAGTAGACGGAACGATCAATTGTCAGTAGACGGAATTATCAATTGTCAGTAGACGGAATTATCAATTGCCAGTAGACGGAATGATCAATAGACAATAGACAGAATTATCACTAGACTGCCATATTGAACATGGCGAAACGTCTGCAAATTAGATGTTTCGCTTTGCACAACATGACCTTGTTCGGCTAAAATTTCAAAAAACAGATTTCCGTAGGCAAAGTGTGAAAAAAATTGCAAAAAAAATGTTTTACTGTTATGATTTTAAAAGTAGCTTTGTTTTATCATGTTTTTGGTGAATTAAGCCGTAAATTTTGATAGGACTGTTTAGAAATTTGAGGTTATCGATGAAAAAACATAACGAAACGCTTCTTTCAAAGTATGGAATCATAGCATTTGCCGAAATCGTCATTTTTATTACGGTTTTCCTTGTCATTACGACATCTCTGACAAAAAAGCCTGTGGAAAGCATCTATTCCCAGTCTTTGGAGAGCATACTTGATTTGTCTGCCGACATTGCAGAAACATGGTTTGCTGACAAGGTTGAAGCTCTGAAACTGTACCAGCGTTCCGTTGTTGAATCCACTGACAACAGGGAACACATCAAGTCTGCCATCAAAAACAAGGTGAAACCTTCCGGCTTTGAATACGTAATGGTGTTTTGGGATGATGCAACGGGTGCAAAGGATGGCGACCCTGAAACGTACAACACCAAGGGAGGCATTTCCACTGTTGGCATCTTGAACAGGGAATATTGGATTAACCACAAAAGTTCTGATGTTGATGTCTGGCTTGAATCTCCTCGCCAGTCGAATGCCGGCGGCTTTAACATGCCTCTCTTTGTCCGGTCAAACTTTCTGGACGATGCTACCGGCGAACTCGTGCATGGCGGCATGGTGGGATTTGTGGAATTGGAGCCGATACATACTCTTGCAAAGCAGTTTTACACTACGGGAACGGTTGCCATTTATGACGATGCAGGAAGTCTTCGTGCAGGCGATGACCTTTTGGGCTTGCAGGATGCTTCAAACGAAAAGAAAATCAATCCCGAGGACTACATAATCATTCAAAAAACGTGTACGCTTGCCAACAAGACATGGACTGTGGCTGCAGGCGTTACAAAGGCGGAAGCTGCACGCATCACAAGCGACCTTCGCCGCAATTCTGTCATTGGCGGACTGATGGTGGCTGTGGCCCTTCTGGTGTGCGTCCTTGCAATCATCCGCATTGTAATCAGCAAGTTCGACGACATAAAAAAGAATGTTGACAATCTGAATTCGGGCGACAAGGATTTGACCAAGCGCATACCGATTTATCATAACAACGAGATTTCTCATGTAAAGGCTTCTGTCAATGAATTTGTGAATACTGTCCATGAAACGGTGCTCGGCATAGGCAACGCCAACTTGAACCTTAAAAATTCGTTTGACCATGTAAAGGAATGCCTTGACGAAACCAAGGGACACATTGACGACATTGCAGTGGAAATAGAAAAGGCATCCGATACGCTTGCAAGCGAAGATTCCTCCGTTACGGACACGAGCAACTTTGTCACGGAAATATCTGGCAGCATCAGCCGGCTTAACGATATGATTGAAAAACAGGCTGCTTCGATTTCTCAGGCTGGTTCAAGCATTGAGCAGATGATTGGCAACATCCGATCTGTCACCGAGTCCGTAGAAAAAATGTCATCGGAATTTACGGCATTGAACGAAGCTACGGAAGATGGAGTCAAAAAGAATCTTGTCGTAAATGAGCTTCTTGAAACGGTACTTATGCAGAGTAAGTCGCTGCAGGAAACGAACCTGATTATTTCTTCCATTTCGTCTCAGACAAACCTCCTGTCCATGAATGCCATGATTGAGTCTGCCCATGCAGGCGAAGCCGGAAAGGGCTTTGCCGTTGTTGCAGAAGAAATCCGAAAGCTTGCAGACACAAGTGCTGCACAGTCAAAGAATATCAACGAAAACTTGAAGAGCGTTGCCGAAAACATCAACAAGGTTGTCGAAAGTGCAAATTCAAGCAAGGCTTCGTTTGAACTTGTGTCTTTGAAGGCTCAGAATACGTCGCAGCTTGTGCAGACCATAAAGGGAGCCATGGAAGAACAGAATGAGGGTTCAAAGCAGGTTCTGGAAGCCCTTGAAGCGATGAACAAGAATTCCGGAGATGTTCAGACTTCAAGCAAGGAAATTGAAAACGGTGCAAAGGAAATTCTGTCTGCAATCGAAAACCTTAAGACTTCTTCCGTGAATATGTCTGACAACTTTAACAAGATTGTGTCTACAACGAATGCAACGCAGCAGGCTACGGTGCGGCTGTCTCAGTTTGCTACCGAAATGTCCGGGGCTGTCAATGACATTTCAAAGAAAATAAACGAGTTCAAAATCTGACGGGGTTGCAACTATGGCTGAAAATGGTTATGTAGAGGGTTTGCTGAAATTCAGTGAAATGACAGGCTCTTTCTATATTGGAAATGAAGATTCTGATAGTGCTGAGCAGCTGGAATTTGGCGATGAATTCGAAGTGTTCCTCGATGGAAAGTGGGTGCAGACAGGGCTAAGAATTGACTCTGATGCAAACGGGCTTGTATTCAGGCTAAAGAATACGGACTATCAGGGGGTGCTGGATGACATTCCTGCACGCAAGCATGTGTAGCTTAAGAAAAGGTACATGAAAGACAGGGAATTTTACTCGAAACTGTTTAGGCTTACGCTGCCTATTTCCGTGCAGAGCCTTATGCTGGCTTCGGTGGCTGCGGCGGATACATTCATGCTGGGGCATGTAGAACAGAATATGATGTCTGCCGTGTCCCTTGCAACTCAGGTTCAGTTCATCCAGAACATGATAATATTTGCAGCTGTCGGGGCAAGCTCCATTTTGGGTGCACAATACTGGGGCAAGAATGACAGGCGGGCTGTGAATGACGTTTTTTGCCTGAGCCTTAAGGTTTGCGGCTTTGTTTCGTTTGTGTTTTTTGTCCTTTGCGTTTTCTGTCCACAAGTGCTGATGGCAATCTTTACTAACGATGCAGAATTGAATGCCATTGGTTGCAGCTATCTGCGCATTGCCGGGTGGTCATATCTGCTGACGGGCTTCATTGAATGCTACCTTACAGTCATGAAGATAAGCGACAAGGCAAAGCCAAGTGCCTGCATCAGTTCCGTAACGGTGATTCTGAATATCGTTCTGAATGCCATCTTCATTTTTGGACTCATTGGATTTTCCCCCATGGGTGTGCAGGGGGCAGCCCTTGCAACCCTCATTTCAAGAATTGTGGAATTTTTGTGGGCAGTAATCATTTCGCTGCGCAAAGACTTTGTTTCGCCTGATGCAAAAAGCCTTTTGTCCATGAACAAAGGTTTGGCCGTGGACTTTGCAAAATGTGCCTTTCCTCTGCTTGGAGCCGGTCTTTTGTGGGGACTCGGCTTTACTTCGTACACTGCCTTTATGGGGCATCTTGGACAGGCTGCCACGGCATCAAATTCAATTGCTGCTGTTGTCCGTGACCTTGTGTGCTGTGCTTGCAACGGCATTGCCAGTGCGGCTGGCATTATCGTTGGAAACGAGCTTGGCGCCGGCAATCTTGAAAGGGGTCGGCTGTATGGCATTCGCCTTGCAAAAATTTCGTTTGTATTGGGCATTTCATCGACAGTAATGATGTTTGCCCTGACACCTCTTGTCGTTCATTTCATCAAGCTGTCGCAGGAAGCTCACGGGCTTCTCATTGGCATGATGTGCATCATGGCTGTGTACATGATTGGCAGATGCGTCAACACCGTCATCATCAACGGAATCTTTGCTGCCGGAGGAGACACTTTGTTTGACATGTACAGCCTTGCCGTCTGCATGTGGGGCATTGCTGTTCCTCTTGCATGGTTTGGCACTTTTGTGTTTCATTGGCATGTGCTTGTCATTTATGCCTGCACATGCCTGGATGAAGTTGGCAAGATTCCTTGGGTGCTCCATCATTTTCGGCGTTACAAGTGGGTAAAGGATTTGACTCGCCAAAATACGTGATGTGCTTTTCTGTAGCATTTTTTCTATTGAAATCTTTGTGGTGTTGTGCTATGGTAAACTATGAAAGTTGCAATCTTTTTAGGTTCTAAATCCGATACCGAAACAATGAAAAAGGC
>JAFVDR010000011.1 GCA_017476165.1 Treponema sp.
GCTTGGACCTGTGAATTCCTCAACTGGCTTGTACGGCATCGTCCTTGAATATAACGAAAACAATCCCGACAAACAGCTTGTGTATGAGACAAATTCTACGCGCTTTGGTGATGCAGAACAGTTGGACTGGATTATTCAGGGACGCTATGATGCTATCATTTTCAATGAGCATACCTATTATCAGGTTGCTGATTCCGACAAAAAATATTCAGATAATCTGATTTTTGTTCCAACCTATAGTATAGGTGTTTATCCTCTGTTCAATAAAAAGGACGAGCAGCTGCTTGCAGATTATGAAAAGGCTTTTGAGAACCTGTACAATAACGGTACGGTGGAACGCCTTCAGAACAAATATTTTGGAAAAGACGTCCTTTCCCTGCTCCGCGAGAAAGAAAAAATCCAATTCAACTGAAACCAGCGGGGTGGCACATGAACATAGATTTTTCTATATCTTTGATTCCAAAGATTTCATTGATTGTGCTTCCGTACCTGAAGGTTACGATTTTATCCATGATATTCGCTCTGCTTGCAGGTACGGTGATCTCCGTAGGTGTCGTGAAACTCAGGCTTCATAAATGCAAGCCCTTGAATTCTGTAGCAGCGGCTTATGTCGGTGCTGTCAGATGTACGCCTGCCATCATACTGATATTCATTGTTTTTTACGGTCTTCCGTTTGTAGTCCAAATCTTTGGTGCAAACATATTGAACTATTCACGCGTGTTTTTTCTGACAGTAGCACTGGCGGTTATGTTTTCAGCAACATTCTCGGAAGTAATGCGTTCTGCCTATCTGTCCGTAAACAAGGGGCAGCGTGAAGCTGGAATCGCAATGGGACTTTCTGAGTTTCAGACGTTTTACCGGATTATTCTTCCTCAGGCTTTTATAGTTGCCATTCCGAATCTTGGAAACTCCGTTATCTTTCTGTTCAAGGACACGTCACTGGCATATACCATAGGTGTCATAGATTTAATGGGAATGGGAAATTTATACATAACCCAGCAGCATGGAACTCATTCTCTTGAGGCATACCTTACAGTTGGGATGATTTACTGGTTTTTCGTGATTCTGCTTGAACATGGATTTTCATTTCTTGAAAAGTATATTTCAAGGGGGCGTAAATGAGTTTTGATACTGAATTTGCCGTTCAGACGCTTATTGTTTCAATAAAAGCTGTTCCTGTTACTTTAAAAATTGTAACGGTATCCTTTCTGCTTGCTTTTATCCCAGCATTCGGTATAGCACTTGCCCGCATAAAAAAAATCATGATTATTGCCATACCTGCACGTTTTTTCGTTTCGGCAAATCGTGGCTTTCCCATTTTGCTGCAGATTCTCATTATCTATTCTTTTGTTCCAGGGCTGCTGAATTCTCTTTTTGTAAGGCTTGGGCTGCGTATAAAGATTTTTGATGTGAATCCTATTGTCTATGCATACATAGTTTTTACCTTTCACTGTATGGCTTCTGTCTCGGAGATTTTTCGGTCTTCACTTCTGACGGTTTCAGAAGGTCAGTATGAGGCAAGCTTGTGTATCGGACTTTCACCGATTCAGGCTTACCGCAGGATTATTCTTCCTCAGGCACTTGTTTCTGCACTTCCTAACCTTTGCAATACAATAGTTGGTCTGCTGAAATCAACAGCCCTTGTCTACTACATGACCATAAAAGATGTGACGGGTGCTGCAATGAATCAAGCTTCAATAGGATGTAATTATATTGAGGCATATCTTGATGTTTTTCTTGTCTATGTCGTATTGTGCTCTGGAACTCAGCTTCTTTTCAGTTTTTTTGAGAATCAGATGAGCGTCAGAAGAAATGGCGGCATAAAAATAAAATCATATTTTTTCAAATTTGTCCTGTAGGAGGAATAAAATGGGGCTGGCATTAACAAAGAAAGTTGAAATACGTGAAACGCGTCTTCACACGATTCTTACGTATAATGGAGATGCGAAAAGCCTGGATAAAGCTTCTCGCGAAAACAAGCTCAAAATTGGGCGTTTTAAATTCAGTCAGTGCGGAAACTGTCAGGAAGGCTGTGCGTTCATGCAAGTGTATGCTGTACATGATGCGGCAGTGGTAAGTCATTCTCCCATCGGATGCTATGCGAATGTGTCTGAAAGATATCTTGGAATGGCAAATGTGGCGGCTTTGCGCGGAAAAGATAGTTTTAGCCATCATTCAATCTGTACGAACATTCAGGAAGCCGATACGATTTATGGCGGCGTTAATAAACTCCGCCATTCCGTTGAAGAAGCCTATAAAAGATATAATCCGAAAGTCATCTATATTACAACATCTTGTGCGTCTGGAATTGTTGGCGATGATGTTCAGGCTGTTGCAGAAGAAATGAGTGATGAACTTGGAATTCCTGTGTTTGCCGTCGAATGTGAGGGATTTAAGTCTCGTATCTGGTCAACGGGCTTTGATGCGGCATTTAATGGAATCCTTCAGACTGCCGTTAAGCCTCCGAAGAAAAAGCAGTCTGATTTGGTGAATATCTTTAATTTTTCGGGAGTAGATTCTTTTACTCCTCTTTTAAAAACAATCGGCCTTCGTCCCAACTATCTTGTGGAAAGTCGTTCCGTTGATGAAATTTCCCAGATGTCTGAAGCTGCTTGTACTGCGACAATCTGTGAAACTCTTGCAACATTTGTAGGTGATCGTCTGGAAAAGCTTTATGGCATTCCTCAGGTGATTGCTCCTGCTCCCTACGGAATACAGTGGACTGACAGGTGGCTTCGCGAAGTTGCCTCATTTACGGGAAAGCAGAGTATTGTGGAAGCAGCAATCAGAAGTGAGCATGAACGTATAGAAGCTGAACTGAATCAGCTTCGCGAATTTTTCGCCGGTAAAAAAGTGTATATTTTTTCAGGTGCTTCCTATGCACACAATATGGCAAGCGTTTGCCATGATCTCGGACTTGAAGTAATTGGAATAACGACCTATCATCATGATCAGTCTTATGACACAAAGGAAATCAATACTGTCAAATTCCTTACGGAGACGATTGGAAATGTTCCGAACTACACTATTTGCAACAAGCAACCGTACCAGGTCATAAAATTTTTGTCTAAGCTTGATCCGGATTTCCTTATAGTGCGCCATCCTGCACTGACTGTGCTTGGCTACAAGCTGGGCATTCCGTCAATCATGGAAGGAGATTCAAACAAATGCGTAGGCTACAACGGAATCATTGAGCTCGGGCAGAGAATAAAGAAGATACTTAAGACTAAAAAATTATACGAGAACATTGCAAGTCATGTTGAATTTCCATACACAGACTGGTGGCTCAACGATACGACAGATGCATTTCATTTTGTAGGAGGAGTTTAAGATGAATACCGAAATTTCGCAGCCACGATATACATGTGCTTTGGGGGCACAGGCAACGGTTCTTGCTATCCCTCATGCAATACCTATTGTTCATGCTGGACCAGGGTGTTCTGCTGTTGTTTCTGGCTTTTCACGTCTTGGAAATCATGGAGAATCTTATGCCGGTGGAAATCAGGTTCCTTCAACCAATACAGATGAAACAGATGTCGTTTTTGGTGGAGAAAAAGATTTGCGCAGTGAAATTGAAGGTGCTCTTCAGATTATGAAAGGAGACATGTTTGTTGCACTTTCTGGTTGTACGGCAGGAATTATAGGTGATAATACTGTCGAGATTGCGAAGGAATTTGCAGAAAGAGGGGCTCCTGTCGTAGGGGCGGAAACTCCGGGATTCAAAGGTTCTGCCTACAATGGACATGAAATCGTCGTGAATGCAATAATAGACCAGTTTGTGGGAAATGTTGAACCCGTCATGCAGAAAGGGCTTGTAAACGTCTTTGCAGATGTTCCCTCTCAAAATCCTTTCTGGAGGGGCGATTTTCAGCAGCTGAAAATATTGCTTGAAAAGATAGGTTTGAAAGTAAACATTCTTTTTGGAGTGTCTTCAGAAGGAATCTGCGAGTGGAAGAATATTCCGAATGCACAGTTCAACCTGCTCGTTTCTCCATGGGTTGGTCTTGAGATAGTAGAGCATCTGCAAAAAAAATATGGAACACCGTTCCTGCATTATCCGATTCTTCCTGTCGGAGGCAGACAGTCCAGCAGATTTTTGCATGAGGTTGGAAAATTTGCAGGCATCAGCGAAAATACTATTAATGAAGTGATTAAGAGAGAAGAAAAGCTTTATTATGAATACTTCATTGATACTGCTGATTTTTTTTCTACATTGCAGAACAATCTTCCTTATGAACTTTTTGTTACTGGAGACAGTCTGACTTCATTCGGTGTTACGAAATATCTTGAAGATGAAGTTGGTTTTATTCCAAATGCAGTCTTTGTAACTGACAATCCGAATCAGAAAAATGAAACGAATTTGCTAAAAATTTTTGCTGCAGAATTTCCTGAGTACAAGGACAATTTGTTTTTTGAAATTGATTCTGAAATCATTCGTCAAAAACTGGAGCCTGTCTTGCAAAAGACAAATAGAGCTCTTGTATTAGGCAGTGACTGGGAAAAGACATATACAAAAGCGAGTGGAAATGTGTTCCGATATTTTTCTGCTCCAATAAATCAGCAGCTTATTGTTTCAAAAAGCTATGTCGGATATGAAGGTGGGCTTCATCTTCTTGAAGATATTTATAATACTCTTTTTGAAGGCAAGACTATTACAAACCAGACCTATCAGGCAAAACTTGCATAAATCTATTCAAGATGAGATAGAAATGATGAGCAGTCTTTGCCTGTACTCTTAGTCTCGTACCGTAACAGGAATTTTGCTTATTCCTGTTACGGCCTGTTTGAGCTTTGTACCGTTCCTTTCCATTGTGCGCACCGCTATAAAGTACCTGTCCCCTGTCTTTAGCGTTCTTGGCAA
>JAFVDR010000117.1 GCA_017476165.1 Treponema sp.
AGAAATGACTCCTTGGGAAGCTCCTCCGCATATTGGGAGTATGACATCAACCCCTGTTGACACGAGGGCATCCGTAATTTCAGCACCCTTTGCGGCATCGTACCAGTTTCCGACGATTCTGAAATCGCAGGTCGTATCTTTTATCGCATCCGCTGCACCCTTGGCATAGTACGGGTATAATATTGTATTCATGATTGGATATTCCTGTGCAGCAACAAGAGCTATTTTATGACTTTTGGAATAAAGTCCTGCGATGTATCCTGAAAGATATGCTTGATCCCTCTGATTATAACTTACCGTATATATGCTTTTGTTGTTTTCAAGATGTGCATCGAGAAATATGTATTTTTGATTGGGGAATTGGTGTGTAAGTGGTTCTGCGATTTCGGGTAGGGAAGGATTTGATGAAATGATGACATCGTATTTTCCTGTTGCTGTAAGAGCTGTCAGTTTTGTGCTCCATTCCGACTGATTTGTTCCGGCTTCCATGATGTACAGCTGAGCTTTTTTGCTTTGGTCCTGGATAGGTGCATTGTAGTCATCAACTGCCTGTTGTACACCTTCTGCTACATGGGCATAGGTCGGTGAATCTGCCATGATTCCTGGAATGAAAACTGCAATGGAAGGAGCTTTTTTTGAGTCTTTTGAATTTGTACAGCCTGTCAGTGTGAATGCAAAGGCTGTGCACGCAATGAATGCTCGAATTACTAAATTTTTATGATGAAACTTCATGTTTGAACCTCTGTGCAAGAATATAGTTTTATTTCAAACTAATGTCAATAGTTTTATTTCAAACTATCTTCTATGTTTTCGTTTAGTTTTGCAAGCAGTTCCAGCAATGTGTCCTTTTGCTTTTCTGAAAAATTTTTATAGCATACTGATAGTAAATCCTGCGAGATGCCAGATGTCAGCTCGTTGTATTTGCGTCCTTTTGCTGTAAGAGAAATGATCTTTGAACGAGCGTCTTCCTTTGAACTTTCTTCTTTTATGAGACCTTCTTCCTTTAACTTGCGGATTAGCACAGTTGTTGTGGATTTATTTCTGTTTATAGATGTTGCAATGTCACTCATGCTCATGGTTTTGCTTTTGGAAAGGAGAAAGAGGATGTGTCCGTGGGAAGAAACCAAATTGCATTTTTCGGACAAACGCTTGTTTGTAAAATCTGCTGCATTTGCATGTATATGTGATATTAGGGCCATAACGGAAGAAACTGTATATTCCATGATGTTATTATATGTTGCGATGGTGTAAAAGTCTACATTAGTTTTTATTGACTGCATGAGCAAAAAGAAAGTATACTATGAACTATGTTCAGTTTTTTTCTTAAAAAGAATTTTTGCGATATATGGGACAATTTGTTTCATACAATCATTGTAAATTTGTTGAATGTTGTTGTTTTCGCGGTTGCAGGCTTCATTTGCATCATGAGTGCGTACATTCCTGGTGGGGAAGTAAGCTTAAATGTGTTTTCATTTCTGGCTCTCTTGATTTCTTCTGTTTTGATAAGCATTTTTACGTTTGCTGAAGGTGAAAATGCATTGAAAATTGCAAATTTTGATTCTCCGAAGCTGAGCATTCTTTTTAAGAATATTGTGCCGTGCCTGAAAGACGGTGTCTTGTTTGGTATTTTCGTTGCCTTTGTCATTTGCATTGCCTTTACAAGTATTCCCTATTACCTGAGGTTAGGCTCTGTTCTGGGCGTTTTCATGATGTCCATTGTGTTTTGGATTATTTTGATTACAATCCTGTCTTTGCAGTGGTTCCTTCCTATACGAAGCATCATGCATAATAATTTTCTCAAGTGCCTTAAAAAATGCTACATTATCTTCATGGATAATGTTTTCTTTACCATTGGTGTAGGACTGGTAAATCTTGTAAATTTATGTGTTATGATATTCAGTCTTGGCATTCTGAATGGACCTGCAACAATGACTATTACAACAACTGATGCGCTGCGTCTGCGTCTATATAAATATGACTGGTATGAAGTGAATCCTGATTTGACGAAGGAACAGCGTGCTGACGTTCCTTGGAAGGAGTTGCTTGAAAAAGACAGGCACATTCTTGGTCCGAGAGGGTGGAAGAGTTTCATTTTTCCCTGGAAAGAGTAGCGTTTCCCTTAAAAATTTCCTTGAAAGAGTCTCTGACGACCTCTGTTTTTTCGAGGTTGCCGTAAATCTTGTCACTTCTGATACTTTTTGCTATACTCTGTAAAATTATACGCTGTTACAATCCGGTGACAGCGGACAGGAGTTTTACGATTTATGGAAAAAAAAGAATCTAATCAACCAGATCATTCATGTACTCTGGATAAGATTATTTCACTGTGTAAGAGAAGGGGCTTTGTATATCAGGCCAGCGAAATCTATGGTGGTCAGGCTGGTGCATGGGATTATGGTCCTCTTGGCGTTGAATTTAAGCGTAATATTCAGAATGAATGGTGGCATTACATGACTCAGCTTCATGATGATGTTGTGGGTCTTGACTCTGCAATTTTCCAGCATCATACAACATGGAAGGCATCTGGTCATGTAGACTGTTTTTCTGATCCAATGATTGACTGTCTCGAATGTCATGCACGTCATCGTGCAGACAAACTCATTGAAGACTGGTGCTCTGCAAACAATTTTACAACAGACAAGCCTGTTGACACCATGACACACGAAGAAATGAAAGCTTTCATTGACGAGCACATCAATTGTCCTACATGCGGAAGCAAGGAACGTAAATATACTGCGGTACGTGAATTTAACCTTATGTTTAAGACATATCAGGGACCAATTGCAGATGAATCTCATCTGATATACTTGCGCCCAGAGACATGCCAGGGCATTTTTACTGATTTTAAGAATATCGTTCAGTCAAACCGCATGAAAATTCCATTTGGAGTCGCTCAGGTTGGAAAATCATTCCGTAATGAAATTATATTTAAGAATTTCATTTTCCGCACCTGCGAATTTGAGCAGATGGAAATGGAGTATTTCTGCAAGCCTGGAACTGAGGACGAAGTGTTTGAACGCTGGAGAAAAGATCGCTGGCAGTTCTACCTGAAGTATGGAATTCCTGAAAAGCAGTTGAAGTGGCATCATCATGATAAACTGGCACACTATGCAAAGGATGCATACGATATTACGTACAATTTCCCTATCGGATTCGAAGAAGTTGAAGGAATCCACAGCCGCACTGATTTCGACCTTAGCCAGCACATGGAATATTCTAAAAAAGACATGAGCTATATGGATCAGGAAGACGGAAACAAAAAGTATGTTCCTTACGTTGTTGAAACTTCTGCTGGTCTTAACCGCAACTTCTTGATGTTCCTCTGTGAAGCCTATGAAGAACAGAATGTCGGAACAGATGGAAAAGAAGACTACAGAACTGTTCTTCATCTTGATCCTCGTCTTGCACCTATTACGGTTGCTGTTCTTCCTCTCATGAAGAAGGACGGTCTTGCAGAACGTGCTAAAGAAATACAGCATCTTCTTAAGGAAGATTTTGTAACAGATTATGATACTTCTGGAACTGTTGGAAAACGCTATCGCCGTCAGGATGAAATTGGAACTCCATTCTGCGTAACGGTAGATTACGATACCATTCAGGAAAAGAAAGATGATGGTTCTAAGAATGAATTATTCAATACCGTGACAGTTCGCTTTAGAGATTCCATGGAGCAGGAACGCGTTGCACTGGATGACTTGGTAGTGTTCATTCATAAGGCAATAAAAAGCTATAAACCTGTTTCGAGGTAATTGACGTGGAATATGTTGCACTGGGAAAAACAAATCTTCTCGTTAGCCGTACTGCTTTTGGGGCAA
>JAFVDR010000118.1 GCA_017476165.1 Treponema sp.
GCTGACCTTATCTGTCTGGCCGCCCCTCGCGGAACGGTCCTACTGACTTGTCTTCTTTCCTTCTCTTTTCTGTCAAAAATCTTACCTGCATCGTGCGGCGGGCTGCCGTACTGTTTCGCAAGTGAATAAGACTATATCACGTCCACTCTTTCTTGTCAACTCTTTTTGCAATTTTTTTTTTATTTTTTTTTTGCATTTATTTTTTTTCGTTCGCAGCTTCCTTTAAAATACTGCCAAAATGAATTAAATAATCGATGAATGATATATAAGACAATATGACACACACAACATATATGCCCACACCAAAAACGTACAGAGCATTCATGTTCACTTTCCAAAGCGCAGCAAGCCCTGTTCTGAGCAATGATTCCTGAATCAAAGACATAAAACAGGCAGCAACATACATAACAGTCTTCAGTTTTCCGCCTTTGCGAGCTGCAATGGCAGTACCTTTTTTTGCTGCCACCATGCGCAAAAAATTCTGGCTGAATTCCCTGTACAAAATGAGGATATACAAGATTGGAGGCATGTATCCTGCAAACACAAAGCAGGTAAACATGGAAAGGTGAAGGAAAACATCCGCAAAAGGATCAAACATCTTGCCAAAATCGCTCACTTCATTGTGCCTGCGAGCAAAAAAACCATCCAAAAAATCAGTAAACTCTGCAAATGCAAGCAGCGGAATAAACATACATGACGAAATAATGGCTACAAGGTTACCATCGGGAATCTGCAACCACTCAGGAATAAAATATATAAGGAACAATACGGGTGCTAGTATTATTCTAGTTAATGTAAAAGTATTTGATGTTTTCATATCTTGAATTATAAGGAATAATAATCTTGATGTCTACAGAAACATAAGTTCAAACACACAGAGCCGTACTTGGATAGGCTCGGCTCACGGGTGTAAGAAGATTCTGATGTATGTGTCCAAAAGCGTTTGGCAATTGTGCTCAAAAAAGTTCAGTTCAAGCCCCTTGCCCAGGAATAGGTGCTCAAATAAGGATCAGGTTTTACAACATCTGAGCTTTTCCACACTTCATCTATCAGTCCATTTCCGTTTATTTTACCAATTCGTACCCATTTTGATAAATGCTGATTTTCGCCGTCAATAGTTACAGTTCCTTCGGGAGCATCAAAAGCTAGACCTTTTGCTGCCATACGGACATCTTCAACACCAAAAGAACCAGCTTTTTCGCATGCACGTGCCCAGACGTACACTGCAATATATCCTGCTTCTACAGGATCATCTGTTGCACGGAAATTGCCATAGCGGTTTTTAAAGCGGGCAACGAACATCTTGTTCCTGTCTGTTTGCAAGGTCTGAAAATAATTCCACACAGCATAATGGCCTTCAAGCAAATCAGCTCCAATATATCCTGCTTCTTCTTCAGCAACAGAAAAACTCATGACAGGAATTTCATCTGCTGACAGGCCTTCTGCCTGCAACTGTGAAAAAAAAGCCTTATTTGATTTTCCATTCAGTGTATTCAAAATAACATCAGGTTTTACAGCCTTTATCTGTTCAACGGCAGCGACAAAGTCAAGGGAGTCCAACGGAGCATAATACTCACCGACACATTCACCGCCTACAGTCGGCAAAAGTGCATTTATAATTCTGTTGGCAGTCTGAGGAAATATATAATCGGAACCAATCAAAAACATGCGTTTTCCAAAGTGTTCGGCACAATATTCCACAGCAGGAACAATCTGTTGATTTGGAGCCGCCCCCATGTACATGATGTTCGGACTAGCTTCGAGACCTTCATACTGTAACGGATACCACAGCAAGCCATAAATATCTTCCTGTTCAACAACAGAACGGACTTCCTTACGGGCAGCTGATGACCAACAGCCGAAAATGGTTGCAACATGGTCTTCCGTCAGCATCTTGCGAGCCAAATCTCCAAACACTTTCGGATTGCTTTCTCCATCACCTTCTACAATCTCTATTTTCCGGCCGAGGACGCCACCTTTTTCATTAATTTCTTCTATTGCCATGAGTTCCGCGTCCCTGACAGCAGTTTCACTTTCTGACAAGGTTCCGGAAAGTGAATGAAGAATGCCAACTTTCACGGTAGGTTCAGTATTCAACTGTCTGCATCCCACAAAGCCCATTGCACATAATGCAGCACAAAGCACCTGCAACACTGGTGTACACACGTTACTGTTCATTGGCTTTCCCCCATACAATGTCATACGTAGTCATCAATCCCTTACCCTTTATGTTGCATTCAATCGGTTCGCTAAAGGCAACGTCCGACTCTTTCAAATGTTCATACACAGTATCAGAAACACGAATACCTCCCGGTGAACAGGCCGATTCCATGCGACTGGCTACATTCACGGAATTTCCCCACACATCATACAAAAACTTTGTCTTACCAATGACACCAGCATTCACAGGGCCACTGTTCAATCCGACACGGATGTTAAATTTGATGAACGCAGTCTCATTGTATGCCTGCAAGTCTTCATACATGCCCTTTGCAAATTCAATCATGACTCTAGCATGATTTTCGTTTGGAGCAGGCAAACCGCAAGCAGCCATGTAGGCATCTCCAATCGTCTTTATTTTTTCAACCCCAAGACGCTTGGCACGCTCATCAAAGCGACTGAACAAATCGTTGAGGGCAAGAACAATTTCCAGTGCAGAATGTTCACTGGACGTTTTCGTAAAGTTTACAATGTCGGAAAACAAAATCGTTACGTCTGCAAAGTTTTCACCAGTTGAATGTATATGATCCTTCAACTCCTTTGCAATCTTATCTGGCAAAATGGCATGGAGCAGCTGGTCGGACTTTTCCTTTTCTTGAGCAAGTTCCCTTGTACGCGCTTTGACAAGATTGTCAAGCCGAACAGTTTCCCGTTTGATGGACAGTTCCTTTAAATATACCACGGTAAATATAATTCCAAGGGAAGCAACACCTACAATAATCCAAAACCATGTCGTCTGATAGAAAAATGGTTCTTGAACAAGAATCATGGTTTCTGCACTATCCGAAGCAAGACCATCTCCATTAATAGCACTGACTATAAAAAAATGCTTTCCTGGCTTAAGGTTGGTATATGAAATGGTTCTATTGAAATTCGGTTCTGAAAACTCGTCTTCAAAGCCTGTAAGCCTGTGAATAAACTGAATGCGCTCAGGAGCATCAAAACTGAGTCCTGTAAATTTGACATCAACGCGTTTTGTTCCCGGTTTCAGTTCAATCGTTGTAGAAGGATTTGTATATTCAACGGAATCGACCATGATACTTTCAATGCAAACCAAAGGCTTGATAGGGTTTTCATGAACTTTTACAGGGTCATATATCGCAAATCCGTCTATCATTGTAAACCACAGCAGTCCGTAACGGTCGCAGATGCTCAATGCCGTTGAGGTCGTTCCCTCTGAATCAAGACCATCATTTTTGTTGTAATATTTTACAGACAGGGCATCTTTCGTGCCTTCAGCAACCTTAATCAAATCGTCAAACGAAGTAGATGAAATTCCATAGTTGCTCGTAAGCCACACGTCACCTGCAGTATCAGGAATAATTTGGAACACGGAATCCGTAGCAAGTCCCTGATCTCCCGTTACAATTTGAAAATCCTTTGGAACAAGATCTTTGGAACTGTCGTATACAGGACATCGTGTCAAACCTTTACCAGTACAAATCCAATATGCACCGTATTTGTCTTGAAAAATCTTAAAGACTACATTTCCGACAAGTCCGCTTTCAGGCGTTATTTTTCCGAGAATCCGCTCGTCTTTCATAAGAAACACTCCACCGCCATCAGTTCCCACCCAAACGACATCCTTTTTGTCTTTGTACAGGCACATGATGTAGTCATTGTCAAGTCCGTCCAACCGCCTAAAATTTTTGATGCTACCATCGTTATGAACGATACTCAATCCCGATGTAGTTCCTACATACAGTTCTCCAGGTTTTGATTCTATGGCAACACGAACCTTGTCACCCGCAAGACCATCCTTTGTTGTCCAACTGTCGATCGAACCTTTTTTTTTCACCGTTGACATAATAGCGCAGCTGCCCCAGACGAGCATAGCAACTGACAAGAATGTCTCCATTTCCTGCAATCTCAACATGTCGTACTCGGACACCTTTCGTATACTCCGTCAAGTCATTGGTTTCCGCCACGTCATTTTTGTAACACAGAACGCCTTTGTCCGTTCCAATCCATATTCTGCCTTCAGAATCTTCGGCAATGGCATTCGCTGCACAGTTTGTCTTTGTCATTTTAAAGCGACCGTGCGTCAACTTTCCGACACCATTGTTGTCAGTAGCGATCCAAACATTTCCTTCGCGATCAGAAATTATTTTCGTGACCTTTACATCGACAAGGGCTTTATTTTTGTACTCGGAAAAAACGCCATTATTAAAGACAACAATTCCCGAACCAGTTCCAAACCACATCGTTCCATCTTTGTTCGTGTATATTGCGTGAGTATCAACCTTGTCAAGGAGAGTTCCCGTCTTGATGCGAATTGCCTGCTCGTTTTCAATCTTAACAAGACCACCTGACCTTAGTCCAATCCAAAAATTTCCCTGCAAGTCCTGGCCAATGGCAGATGTGCCATACGATCCTAATGAATCGAGAGATGCAATGGTTCGAAACAATCCGTCCTGAAATACAAAAAGTCCTTTTTCATTTTCCGTTACTAGCCATATACGGCCAGCCGTATCGCAAAACAGTTCTTTTGTTACAACACCTTCAGGAACAGAACCTGCTTCAAACTGAGGATTCAAGAGATGCTTGCTTTTTGTAAGATACACGACTCCAGCAGCAGTACCAACCCAGACATTTCCTTTTTTATCTTCAACAATTGCACGGACTGAATTGTTTGGAAGTCCATTTTCGGTTGTAAACGTTACGTTTTCATCATTTTTGGAAAGAAGCTGCAGTCCGTCTTCATTCGATCCAACCCATATATTTTCAGAAGAATCCTGCATGACAACACGTACTGAATGAAACGTATACTCGTTGTCCTTTGCCCTTTTCAATGTTGTAAATGCAACACCATCAAAACGAATCAAGCCTTCATACGTACCAATATTGATGAAACCATCTTTCGTTTGAATAATATCGTTTGCTGTAGCTCCCGTTAGCCCTCCCAGTGAAGACCACTGTTGAAAGACGTAGTTGTCAAAAAAAGAACTTTGAGCTACAGCACATACGATACAGTAAAAAAAAGCAGCTATAAATGCATATACTTTCTTCATTTTTCACTCGTAATCAATAGGTCTTAAAATCCTGCACAATGCTTATGGCTGAACGAATTTCACACGTCGGCAAAATCTTGGCAGCCGTCTGCACAGCCCTTTCCACCAGCCCCTGAGAGTCAGCAACACCCTGCAGTGTAATTACATTGTCATCAACGACAGCACGCAGAAAATTGATATTGATGTGAAAGTCAAAAAGCAACTGGTTTACAAGCCTCTGACCCTTCAGTCTTTGAGCAATCTGCTTTTTGCCTTCGGCTTCTTTTTCCGCCGTAACATGCATTTTCACTATATTTTCAATGAGCTTTACAGATTCTTCAATACTAAAGATGCTTGTGTTCAGTGTCATCAAATAGTGCTGGGGATCTTCGTTTTCCATGTTGAAAAAACTTTTGTGAAAACCTTTCCTATTGGCATCACTTTCATTGATGCGAGTTTGAGCCTGCTTGTCGTTCCATGAAAATTCTTTTTTTAAGCGTTCCATGCGAACGGAATCTCTAGAAACAAAACGCAGGGCAACAAGATTTGGCACATCTTCCAGAATGGAAAATGCTCCTCGACCTATCAAAATGCAGTTGCCTTTATCGGCTTCATCCAAAATGGCATACTGCAAATAATTAAGATATTCATCCCTGTCTTTGACAAGACTTGCAAAAAAGCCAGGCTTTCGTTCATCATATTTGGAAAGCTTTGCCTGAGGAAACCCCAATTCCACAATTCTTTTTTCTATCTGCTTGCGGTCAATAAAAGAATAACCTATTTTATCAGCTAGTGCAGTTGCTATTTCATCGCCCAAGGCCGCAACCTGTCTTGAAATGGATATTATCGCCATATAAAGCCTCCTCAAACAATCAAAGCATTGTGATTTTTTTAATTCAGTACTATCATGATATTAGCATCAAGATGGTACCTTTATTATAAAATATAAGTAGTTTTTATGCAAAATTTTTTTTATCATGGAGACAAACAATGCAAGATAGTGAGTTGATATGGAATGAAACTGAAAAAAAGAAGCTATACGAAACGCCCGTTTTTACGGTCACGGAAAGGACAAGCATTGGACCTGACGGTCAAAAAGGAAAATTCATTGTAAATGAATGCAGAGATTGGGTCATCGTCATCCCTGTCAAACATGACAAATTCCTCATGGTCAAGCAGTGGAGACACGGAGAGCAGCAGTTGAGCATTGAGTTTCCTGGAGGTGTCATTGAAAAAGGAGAGCCTGCAGAAGCCGGAGCAAAGCGAGAATTGCTCGAGGAAACGGGAGCCATTGCAGGGAAAATGACGCTTTTGGGCAAAATGAACCCGAATCCCGCACTCTTCAGCAATCATGTATACATTTACTGTGCAGAAGAACTTTTCTTTAAAGGAGAACAGCATCTGGATAAAGACGAATTTGTACATTGTTTTGAACTGGATAAAAAGGAAGTGTTTGCAAAGATGGGAACTGCAGAATACCCTCATGCACTCATGGCAAGCGCCATTGCACTCTATCGCGAGCGTTACAATCAATAGTAAGGAAACATGTCCGAAGACAAGATTGCTTCGGACACAATGTTTTTTTGCAACCCCTATTTATTTATGTTGATGGGGCTGTATGTACCATACGTCATGTCAGGATCATACGTACCGCTTCGATACTCTCCTGAAATTGAAGGAATTTCAAGCTTCATTCCAGGAAGAATGAGGTTTGGATTTTCAGGCTCAGGGAGAATGCTCTTGTTTGCCTCATACAGGTTTTCCCACAACCAAGGGTTGTTATAGACATACGTTCTGCCAGAAATGTTCCACAAGCAGTCACGTGTAAGCTCCCACGGTTGCACGATGTAGAACTTTGGAAGAGGATTCATGCCCTTGATGCCAGCAAGCGTATCAAGAACTTTCTGAGCAAGAAGTGCTGCTGTATCGAAGTCTTCCTTGTCATACGCATTCTGAGCCTGATTGTAGTAGTCCAATGCAGCTCCGAATGCTACAGGATAATTTTCATCGGCATGAATTGACCGTGCATAATCAAGACGGCTTTTTGCACGCAAAAGCAAATCATCTGCAGACTAAGAGCGAAGCTTGTTCTTTATGAATTCTTCTGAAAGACGTGCATTTTCCGCAGCTTTTTCAGCTTATTCTTCTGCAAGGACATATTCTCCCGCATCAAGTGCTTTTTCCGCCTTTATGGAATACTGTTCGGCCAATTTCTGATACGTGTTGTTCTTGTAGCTGTACTTAACCGCAAACGCAAAACCGGAACAAAAGACCAGAAGCATCAGAGGAAGAAGTACTTTTCTCATAAGGACTTGCCCCCCACTACATCAAGCTTTTCGTCAATTTCCACATAGGAAGCTTTTGCCGAAGAAAAGTCGTCCGCCTCCAAAAGAACGGCATTTTCATCTTCAATGCCTTGAATTCGTTCCGTTAAGGGATCACTCTTGTCTGCTCTCAGAGCAACCGTTTCACTGTGCTTTACGCGCTCTTTTGCACTGTCTAGCAGCGCCTGTGCTTTCTGGCGTGCTGCCGATACCTCTTTATATAACTTAGAGAAAATGCCACGCGCAGACACATAGTCTTCTATAGATCCTTCGATGTCACCATTTACATACTTTGAATCACCGTCTCTAAACGAAGCGACCCCGCTATCATAGTCATTTTTTCGAGAAACAGAAGCCTTTACGCTGTCTGCCTGTTTTTTTGCCTTGAAGGCAGCAGAACGCTCATTCGTTGCAGTCGTCTTGAATACATTCGTAAAGTTTAAATCAGCCCTGTTCGCCTTCTGAAGGAATTCATTGCCGTTGTCAGACGTTCCTTTTTCTAGTTCTGCAATGAATTGTGCAGCACTTTTGTTTATGTCTTCAAGTTCTTCAAGCAGAGAAGAACCATCATCATACGCTTTCTGATTATTGTAAGCATAGCCTTTTTCATCTATACGATCTTTCTTTGCCTTTGCTTCCGCATACACATCGAGACCTTTGAACAAACTGTTCAGGTTTTCAAGGGCACGCTTCAATTCAGGAGTATTTTCCCCAGCAGCAGCCCTCTGCTTGAGTCTCTCAAAGGCATCATTTGCAGCATTATACAAATCTGACAGTGAACTGTCTGCTCCCGAATTTTCTGCATTGCGACGAGACTTTTCAATACTGTCAATGAGAGAGTTGATTTGATTGTCCGAAGAATATTTTTTTCCAGAAGAAGAGTCAGAAGTACCAGAAGAACCTTCTTTTCCAGATCCTGTTTCAGAACCAGTTTTAGAAGAACCGTCTGAATCGGTAGAAGAAGATGTTGATGGTGATGAAGAACTTTCCCCTGATTTGGAAGAATCCTTTGATGAGCTACCAGCTGATGCAGATGAATCAGAAGAGCCTCGTCCTTTATTTGCACCACTGTCAGACTTTTTTGTTGATGCACACGTAATGAAAAGAACACAGCACAAAGCCATCAGTACATTAAACAAGCGTCTAAGCTTCATGATTACCCCCTAAAATCCCAAACCTATTATCTATGTATGTCGGCATTTTATCATAGATAAATAATAATTATAAGTATTTATTCATTTATTTTCACAATTATTGTATAATAGAATCAGGCAATCTCTAAAAACTATCTTTTGTCGATTTTTTAGCGGTTGCTAAATTCAAAGCAAGGAGCAAAATACATGGCAGACGACTTTCACTATGAAATTGTTGAAGAGCACGGAGTCCTTTCCGAGGGAAAAGGTGGATGGAAAACAGAACTCAACCTCGTTGCATGGGGTGACAGGGCTGCAAAATATGACATCCGTTCATGGTCCCCTGATCATGAAAAAATGGGCAA
>JAFVDR010000001.1 GCA_017476165.1 Treponema sp.
CATCGGCAAAGCATCCGCCCGGCCAGCGCAGGTTTGGAATGTCGATGTTCTTAAAAGCTTCTACAACAGCCCTGTTGTATCCATGAATGTTCGGAATGGGAGAATCTTTGCCTACCCAAAAACCACCGTAAATGCACCTTCCAAGATGTTCTGAAAAATGACCGTAGATGTCTCGGCTTATAACTGATTTCTTATCATTTGTATCAACAATAATTGTTTGTTTCATAAAAAACCTCTCATTTCGAGTCTCTAACCAAAAGTATATCACGGTTTTTTTATATTTACAACAAAAATATTTGATAAATATCTAAAAAAATAGTTATTTATGTTGCTAGTTGCAGTAAAACTGTATGCTGAAAAAACTGAAAAAGGGCCGCCCGTAAAAGAGCAGCCCTTTCAATTTTATTCGTCAAAGTAGGATCGAAGGATTATGCCCTGATCATAGTTGCCGAATCCTTTTCCGAAAATGTTCAGTCCTCCCATGTGTTCTGCATTTTCCTTTACTCCAAGCCTTACGCGGATGGAATGATGTTCTGCAATGTTAAGGTCATTCAGCTTTACGTCTGAAATTTTTACACCATCAACAAAGCTTCCTTCTGCGGTTACGGAAAAGTTTTTCAACAACCCGTATTGGGAACCTTCCAACTTCCACCACAGTGGGGTATATTTTCCGCGTTTGTCGCCAAAATCACCAGGTGACATCCATGTTCCAATTTCCACTTTGTTAATCCAAACTGTGATGTCAGAAGGCCAAACTGAATTGGTTCCTGGTGTTTCGGATGAAAGTTCTGCCGTAAGTTCCAGCTTTGCTAGTTTTTTTTGGTCGTACATGGTGTTGTTTGGAAATTTGTATTCTACACTTCCACTTCCAAACCAAAGCAGTCCAGCTTTCATTCGATCTGGGTTCAAGAATGAATCCTGAGTATCCAAAAATCCAATGATGCGCTCTGTAGAGCACAGTCCGCACGGGGCTGTAACGTTACAGTCCGTAAAAATGCCTATGGGCATTTCTATTTCAATGTAATTTTTTTCTGTATTCTGTTTTTCAGGAAACTGAATGAGAAGTTCTCTGAAAGACGGCTTGCACAGCTTTTGGTTTCCTTTTTTTGCCCGCACGGCTTCCGTATTTATGAGTCCTGCATTTTCAAGAATGGAAATGTGTGTTGCAACTGTTGACTGGGGGAGCGATAAAGCCTCTGCAATTTCGTTGATGTTCATCGTCTGCTTTCGAAGGATGTCAAGCATTTGAATGCGTGGCTCAGAAGCTAATGCCTTTAATTTTGCAATGTCTTCAAGAGGATTTATGATTAATGTTGATTCTGTTCCGTCCATGATTACTTCATTATAACGTTATTTATTGATATTGTCCATAAAAAACCGTATTAAAATAAAAACCGACTTGCAAATGCCATTGCAAGTCGGTGCGATAAAGGAGGTTAGCTTTATTTTTACATTACAACACAAAAATCCTATAGCAGCAGCGGATAAAGGTGTTGTCAAAGAGCAGTGGTTTGCTTTTCTATATCAAATAATGCACCATTTTTTTTCTGTTGTCAAGAAAAATATCAATAAAAATTAATATATATCAAATATTTTCTTGACAAAAATGAATTGTGTGAATTATCATGGACAGCATGAACATAACTGATATTACGGAACAAGATGAAAAGCATCCTCTTATTGAACAGAGGGCAGATCCTTATGTTTATTATCATACAGATGGATATTATTATTTTACTGCATCGTCTCCTGAATATGACAGAATAGAACTGCGCAGGGCTTGGTCGGTCAAGGCTCTTGCAGATGCCCAACCACTTACGATATGGAGAAAACATGCTGAAGGACCGATGAGTTGGCATATTTGGGCACCAGAGCTTCATTATATACATGGAAAGTGGTTCATTTATTTTGCTGCGGGACAATCAGAAGACCCTTGGTACATACGAACATGGATTTTGGAAAATGACAGTCCGGACCCTTTTTGTGGTGAATGGAAGGAAAAAGGCATGCTCATAGCTGAATGGGATTCATTCATGCTGGATGCTACTGTTTTTGAAAACGATGGAAAATGGTATGCTGTATGGGCACAGAAATCAAAGGAGCGTACTGAAAACTCCTCACTGTACATTGCAGAAATGATAACTCCTTATACATTGAAACTTCCTCAGACACTGTTGAGTCGTCCTGAGTATGACTGGGAGTGCAGGGGCTTTAAGGTAAATGAAGGTCCTGCGGTTTTAAAGAGGAACGGCAAGATATTTCTTACGTATTCTGCCAGTGCAACAGATGCTACATACTGCATGGGAATGCTTGTTGCAGATGCAAAGTCAAACTTGTTGGATGCCAGCTGTTGGAAAAAGGAAGCAACCCCTGTTTTGACTACAGATGAAAATGCAGGCATATATGGACCGGGACATAACAGCTTTACGACAAGCCGTGATGGCTCTCAGGATTATCTTGTCTATCATGCCCGTCCGTATGCAGAAGTGGATCTAGCATTTGCACTGTATGATCCAAACCGTCATGCATGGGTAAAGCGAATCCGTTACGATGACAGGGGATACCCTCTTTTTAAATAGCATCAATGGAAACTGCTTTTCCATAACGCAGATAATATAGATAGCAGTGTACATGTTGTTCTTGACACCCTGTCATTTGACAGATTGCCTGTTTGTAACATGCAATCTGGTCATAATAAACAGCAGGATCTATATGCGAATCTGTTTTATAGTCAACAATCGTATAGGTATCTGCATTCTTAAACACAAGGTCAATGGTTCCTTTTATAATGGTATTCTGATTTTCTTTTCTTATTCTGCTTCTGAATGCATATTCTGCTTTTTTCCATGAAGCATTCAATGCTTGTTTGCCCAGTTCCGATTCCTTAAACATCTGAGTCATTTGCTCGCATATTTTTTGTATGCGATTGATGTTTTCTGCTTTGTTTTCAAGACCCGCAAGATATTTTGCAGGAATACTGTTGTGAGTATTTTTGATTGCCTGTTCTAGATAATAGTGGGCAAGGGTTCCAAAATCATCGAAACCAAAATGTTTGCCACTCTGCAAGACGATTTCATCGATTTCTTTGTAAGGAACTGTTACTCCGCTCTCAGAACCTGTTGTTTTCGACTCTCTCTTTTCAAGCGAACTTGGAAGCAGGTACGGAGAATCAGGAATATCCATTTGAATGATGTTTGCATGGTCATATAGTTCTTTAGCCATGCTAATGCATGATGTTTTTGATTCTTTTGTGTTCTTTCGAATGGAAGAATTGTCAGAACCTTCTGTCCTGCTCATTGGCGGAATTTCTTCAAATGTAAATGGTTTGTCATTTGGGGACTGTTCGCTTTTGTAAAAGCTCAAAACACCGGACAATGCACTTAATAGGCTTGTCGGAATTTGTGCTTCCTTGCATTCTCCATTGTATTTTCCTGTAATGTACAATTCTTTTTCTGCACGGGTTAATGCAACATATAAAAGTCGCTTTAATTCTGCACCTTCCATTGCTGCATTGATGTTCTTTACTTTTGCGTAAAAAAAGTTTTCCTTTGACTCTGGAAATTTTTTTAACGGAGGAGTGTTGATGGAAATGCCGAAGTCTTTTGAGCAGTATACGGGAGAACTGTTTGTTTCCCTTTTTGATCCCTTATGGGTTCCGCATACAAAGACAACTGGAAATTCAAGCCCCTTGCTTTTGTGGATGGTAAGAATGTGAATGCTTTCTTCATGTTCCAAAGGAATGTCCATGTTGCTGAGTTTTTGAGATTCATCTTGATATGTTCGCATGTTGTCTACAAAGGTTGCAATGCTCATGGTCTGCTCTTCTGCTTGCCGTGCAAGCTCAAACATTCTGTCATACAGGTTTGCATACATTGAAACTGTTGTGTTCCACATTGTTTCATATCTATAGCCAGCACCGTACCATAAGAAAGTCAGTAGAGAAGTAAGCTGTTCTGTTTTTGACCGATTGCACAATTCTATGTATACTGATTTTGCATGTTCATATCTTTTTGACGATGCTGGCTGCAGGATGTCTGTTGTGTCTGCAGCAAAAGGCTCTGCGTTTTGCACAAGAATTGCATTGGTTTCTTCAAATGAAAGATTTGCAAATGGAGATCGCAAAACTGTAGCGTATGAAAGACTGTCTGTCTTGTAGGCACATAACTTCAACATTGCAAAAATATCGTTGACAGGTCCGTCATTAAAGAAACCTGTTACAACTTCGCAGTTGTAAGAAACTCCTTCCTTTAAAAGCATACGTTCATACAATGGCTGTAATGAATAGTTTCGAAACAGAATTGCAATGTCACTCGGATTGTACTTTGCTTTTTTTTGTCCTGGTAGTGGAGTTAAAAGATCTTTTATTTTTTTTGCAACCCATATTGCCTCTGCTTCTTCATCTGATGCCTTTCCTTCTTCTGCTCTTTGATTTTTATTGTACGAGGCTACGTGAATGAGTTTTTCTTTATTATGATCATCTTTTTTTTCATCATAGTTGACTTTATGATATACGGCTTCGTATTCAGGAATAGCGACAGGATCTGTGGTGTCCTTAAAGAATACTGACGGTTGCGTTTGTTCCGTGTTGTCAGGATATGAAAAACCCCCGAAAATCGTGTTGAATGCACGAACGAGAGGCTTTTCCGAGCGGAAGTTTTCCTTTAATTCAAGGTTACCTTGTGCAAAATCTTTTGAAAGTCCTCTAAATACGGAAACGTCTGCACCTCTGAACCGGTAGATGCTCTGTTTTTCGTCACCGACAAAGAACAGCTTGTCTGGACTCAACTCGTTTACAGAAGGAACACCTTTTTCATTGCGTTCTTGTTTTTCTGCAATCATAAAAAGCAAATCTCTCTGCATCATGTTGTTGTCCTGAAATTCATCAATCATGATGGCTTTGAACTTTTGCTTTTCCTGCTGTCGTATTTCAGGATAATCTCTAAGAATGCATTTGGCAAGCGATGAAACGTCATTGTATGAAAGAATGCCGGAGCTTCTTTTTGCATGAAGAATTTTATCTTGAAACTCCTTTAAAAGAGGCATGATTGCTTTTATGGTACCATAGCCTGAAACGTACTGAACAAGAGAAATTAATGTAGAAAAGGTGTCCCTGAGTTCCTTAATCAGCCGTTTTATTTCATCGCAGCCTTTTGGTGTTCTGAGCGTCAATGATGTTACCCCTTGCATCATCGTAAGGAAAGACAGTTCCTGCTGGCAATCTTCATTTTCTATTTTCTGTTCCGTCAGACCTGTTGTTTCTGGCCAGTCTTGGTCAAGTGCTGTTCTGAGGTTTTGAATGAATGTACTATTCCTGTTGCCTTCAAAAGCGTTGAATTCTCCGTTGAGCGAGTGCAGTAGGTCACATGCTTTTTTGTATTCTTTGTTCCAGTTTTTTATGATTTCCATTTTTTGCTTCTGATTGCAATCATCAAAGTCTATTGGTTCTGCAACGGTCGATTGTTCCAAAATAGGGGTTACAAAGAGTTCGTTTGCAATGGTAGAGAAATTTTTCGTCTGCACCAAGGCTTTTATGGCCTTGTTGTCTCTGTGCTGCAGAATAAACGGAAGAGCCATGCTTTCGGCAGTTTCTTGTATGGCATCTTCGTCTTCTATAAAGTCTGGACTGATGCCGTAAAAGTGACATCCCTGTTTTGCAATTGATGCACAGTAGCTGTCAATGGTTTTTATGTTTGCCTTGTAAAAGTCGGTAACGCTTTCGGGAGCTTTTTCCTTGAGTGCCTTGTATATTCTTCCGTACATTTCCACAGTTGCTTTTTTTGTAAATGTCAAGGTGAGAATTTCTTCTACTTTGTATTTTTTGTCTACGACAAGATGAACGAATCGTTTCGAAAGTACACTTGTCTTGCCAGAACCCGCTCCCGCACTAACTACTGCATTTATGTCTATATCAATTGCTTTCTGCTGTGAAAGCGTCGGTTTCTTTTCGCCCATGTTCCATCTCCTTGTTTACCTATTGATTGCTTACTGTAAATGTTCTTCGGCATACCGATTTGTATGGGCATGCTTGACAAGTAGAAAAATCCTGATTGCGTGCATTGACAGTGAAATCATACGTAGCAATTTTATTGCAATATTCATTCATCAATTCCAAAACCCTTTGCTTTGTGGGTTCAAAATCACAGGGGGCATCTTGCATTATCAAAGAACCAAAAACAGGAACAACTTCTGCATCTTTTATGCTGAAAAAAGCACCGTTTTCAACAGTCTTTCTGCGGCTCTTTTCTGCATTTTCCATCAGATACAGGTATACAGGCATCTGAAAGTCCGGAATGTACACATCATTATTGATATAGAATATGTCTTTGTGTATTGCAGCCTTGGAACTTTTGAAATCTATCAGAATGTATTCTGCTTCGTTCGGATCTTTTAAAAGGCAGTCTATTCTTCCTTCGCAGATATATGGCTTTCCTTCTGGTTCATACGAATAGTGAGACTCTACTTCTGCAATTTCACAGCTGTTGAAGGCTTCTGAAAATTTCTGCACCGTATTGAGCATTGTCTGCGTTATGGCCTGTTGCGTTGTAAACATGAGTTGTTTTCCCAAGTGGCTGATTCTTTGTTCTTCAATGCCCCTGCCTATGCTGTCGTAGAGTATCTGTTTATATTCATCTGAAAGTCCATCTTCTGCAACTGCTAGTTTTTTGCCTTGCATTTTTAATGCCATGCAATAGAACTGCAATATTTTATGATACAAGTTTCCCATCGCAAAGGTGTCCATCAGCTCTGCTTCATTATTCTGCTGATCCAATTCAAGAACCTTTTCAAACAGCCATGCACGGGGACACGAAAAAAAACTTCTGAGAGTGGTGCTTGAAATATGAACCTTTGAATCTTTATATGCCTTTTTATCTATGCATGAATGCAGAAGCAACTTTGCCTCTTGAGTCGGTTCCGAAGATACCCCCTGTACCTGCTGCCAGTTGGTAAATCCTTTCTGTTGCATTGCAAATAAGTTTGTTGGAAAAACGGCGTCTGCCATGCTACTGTTCATGTTGTCGCTGGGAATTTGTTTTTCCAAGAACCAATCCTTTTCCTGAACATAGGAATCGGAATCCGCTGTTTTTTCATCTTCTATAAAATAACTGTGACTGAGGGAATAGCCTTTGAATGTCTTTGATGCCGATGTAAAGAGGATGTCTTCTTGTGCTGACATGGTATACAGCCGTATGAATAAGTCCGATACATTCGGATCCTCTGTGAATCCGAGTTTCTGGCGTTTGTCATCCCTCAAAAAAGCGAGCTGCTTGTAAAGGATTGAAAGCGATGCTTGGCTTGCATCTATGATGACGTGCACTTGAAAAGGTGCCACCGCTGCAAGTCTGTATGGCACTATTTGGATGCCCCTGTCCTTCTTTTGTGACAGATACATTTTCTGAGACAGGTAGTCAGTGAAGAAACTGAATGGAGATCGTATCGTGCAATCCGAAAAATCGTTTTCCAAGTCTATGAGGGTACTCAGTTCCGAAATGCAGCGACTGATAATCAAGTCGCTCTGTTCTGAACAGACTGCCATGTCAAAGAAATGTTGTTTGAATGAAAAATAGCCATCCCTTATTTTGGCAAAAGAATGTGCCTGTACAAATGTATTCAGATGTTTCTTTAAATGTTTGTAATACGTCTTTAACCGTTCTTCTGAAGGATTTTCGTCAAAGGCTTGTTCCCATACGTCAATCCGTTTATTGTTGTAATCGTAAGAACAAAGACAGTTGTTTTCTCTGCCAAACTGTATCAAGGATTCATTCAATTGAGGTTCTTTCCACGGCAAATCCATGTTGAGCAGCAATTTTTTTATGCTGTCAAAAGAAAACTCCTGTACAATGCATTGACGTGCAAGCTCAAAGAAAATTCCTGCTCCAAAAGAAGACAATGGCTGTCCGTTTTTTAGGACATACGGAATTTCATATAGGGAAAGTTCTCTTGTTATGTACTGTTCATAGGTTTGAAGGTCGGGAACATTCAGAACCATGTCCGTCCATGGTACGTTTTTTTTGTCGTGCATCATTCTGAGGTATTGTGCTACATTTCTGAGTTCTGCACGAGAATTTTGGAACAGTCCTACATGGGGATGTTCTTCTTCTTTTTTGCTTAAATGAATCAGGTGAATGTCTGGGCTTGATTCAAGAAGTTCCTTGTACTCGAACCAGTCCATGAGGATTTCTGGATAAAACACAACGTATTCATTTCCGTTTGAATTGAACGGTGGTGTTTCCCATGCTGGGTCAAAGCAATTGTGTGCATCCAAAAATGTTTTGTACTGTGCGTACAGTTCAAGAAGGTCTTTGTCTTCTGCATCCGGCAGTAAGTGTTTTTCTTCAAAATGAGTTTTCCATTGCGATAATGATGGTAGCAGCGATGCAATGGTGTTTGCAAAGCCTTCTGCTTCTGATGCATGTACATCGGCAACAATGTAATGAAGAAATGGATGTTCTGAATTTTTTTGTATGATGTGAGAAGCAAAAATTGAGCGCATGGCAGATGGAATTGATTTTTTTGCCTGCTGCTGACTTCTAATGGACGAACCCTTGAAATCATCCCATGCAATAAACCTCTCCATGGAAACTGCGGAAACTCCACTTACGAGTGTTGCTCGGTCAGCCCAAAGGTCGGCTGAAATCTGTGTAGGAAACACGAAAATGACGTTTTCTTTTTTTATGTAGGTTTTTAAGGCATCTTCTATCTGTACATTTTGCATTGCTTTATTGTAGCATTTATATGCATTTCGTCAATAGAAAACGTTTTACATGCAAATTAGCAGAAAGCACCGTGAAGAAAAAATCTAAATAAAAATGCATCGACCCTATACAACAACTGCACTTGAATCAGTTACCAAACAAATTTTGACATTTTTTAGATATTAAAACTTCTGTTTTATATACTTAACTCCGCCATTCGCATACAATGACAAACCTCCATTTGCATGGCCAGTCGGCGGAATTTCGGACGGTTTTATTGAACGGTACTTAAAAAAATGCCGTAAATGTACACTGCAAACATGGCTCATTGCATGACTCGTAAAATCCACTGCGCATAATCATTACGGCCAGTGCGCATAATCATTGCGGCCACTGCGTTTTGTCGCAAAATCCAGTGCATTTCGTCACAAAATCCACTGCGTTTCGTCACAAAATCCAGTGCGTTTCGTCACAAAATCCAGTGCATTTCGTCACAAAATCCAGTGCATTTTGTCACAAAATCAAGTGCGTTTCATCGCAAAATCCACTGCGTTTCGTCACAAAATCCAGTGTGCATGTTCACGAAGTCCGCCGAGCTGTATTTCTGCCTGCCAATGACGGCATTGACACATCCTTAAAGCATTGCTGCCGCCAATTTCCCTATAGAACAATTTGAAGGAGGCTTTCATTCTTGAAGTAAAGGCAAGGCTTACGGCCACTGTTACACCGAACCAGCGGCAGACAATTGAGAACGTACTGCGGGAAGAACTTGAAGGATGTGTTCCTTTCCGCAAAAGAGACGGAAGGCTGTACCGAACGAATCGCAAGCAACATGAAAAAAAGAAACGTTTCAGATTAGAAAACGGTCTGTTTCCCTATCTTCACCAAAAAATTTGACAATACGCTATAAAATATTTCTGTAACGGAAATGATTTGTGCATACGAAAAAGAATCCACATTATGATGAATGACTACATTTTAACACATCTGTCCAAGATAAAATAGGTACTGTTTAAAGTCTGTAATTCGTAGTATATAGTTAATTAACTTATAAAAACGAAGAAAAATGTTGTATAATACTCCATATGTACAGAAGCAAAGATTTAAGGGAACAGGCAGTCCGATACAGGAAGGCAGGTCATTCGGCTGTGGAAACCGCGGAGGCGTTCGGA
>JAFVDR010000119.1 GCA_017476165.1 Treponema sp.
AGTTGTGTCGTGAATCCTTAAGGAATTGCATCGTAAAACCTTAAGGAATTGTGTCGCAAATCCTTAGATAATTGTGTCGTGAAACCTCAGAGGATGTTAAGTTGGCGATAGAAAAATAGAGGGGATGACAAAAAACAAGCCTCCCATGTTTCAGGACGGCTTGTTTTATTTATGAATTGCTACCTTTGTTTCAGAGTGGCAACGTATTAAGGAAATCTTGAAAATAAGGCGTATTAGCGAGTAAATCTATAATCAGACTGCTTTAGATAATTAATAGCCGATCCAAGACCATTTACCACCATTCCTGCGCCTCCTTCAGTTCCCATAAACCACTCACCATCGCCACCATCTACAGTTGTAAGATTTGAACAGCCATCAAACGCACCGTAGTCAATTGTGGTTACAGAAGAAGGTATCAGTACATACGTCAGTTTATCGTAGTTCTTAAACGTATTGGAACTAATCGTTGTCATGCCTCCAGGCAGATAAATTCCCACAAGATGATCTTTTGCACTGTCAAACGTACCTGCATCAATTGCTCCAGAGATACCTCCTGCAGTAAGGTCAAGCTCAACATCAATTCCCTTACTTGCTATTGCAGAAACAATATCAGAAAGTGAAGGACTAGAACCTGTTACCCTCCAAGTAATACTGGTTCCTGCAAAACCATCTATTGCATTAAAGTCTTCTATAGAACAGGTAATACTAGTACCTTTATACTTGTACATTGCATAGTAATCTTTATCTTCGTTAGAACCAGCAGGAACAGCCGTTACACCTGTATCAGAAAAGTCTGATGTCTCATACCATCCGCCGAATTCATAGTTACTATCGCTAACGGTTGGTGAAGGCAGAGCTGTAGATGAAGTTGCATTATAAGTGTAAGAAGTTATAGCCGTTGCAGATATGGTTCCCTTATAAGTAGAACCAGAACCTTCATTTACATTATGATATGTAATATTATAAGAAGCTCCCGTCCATGTTGCCCATACGTCACAGTCTCCAGTTATAGTAGTTCCGCTTGTACCAAATGTAAATGCAGAACCATCTCCAGAACCAGTCTTCCAAGAATCTAAAGTATAATTTGTCTTTGTCGGAGCAGTGGCAAGAGCCGTTGCAGTCTTACCACATGTGACGGTCTGTGTATCTAAAAGCGTTGTCAATGTACCAGAAACCTTTTCCTTATAAATACTTACAGTTGCCGTAAACTTGGCATACAAAGTAAGGTTACCAGTAGTTGTTGCTGTAATTCCTGTGAATGCCGTCGTCAAGGCAGCATCTGTATACCATCCTGCAAAAGTAGTACCAGCCCCACCTGCATCAGGAATTGTAACGGCAGTTCCATAAGTATAAGAACTCGGAGAAGCTGCATTCAAAATGCCGTAAGTCATGCTCGCGGAATTATAAGTTATAGAGTATGTTTTAGCTTCCCAAACAGCATAATATGTGGTTATTACACCAGTCTCTTCAGTTACAGGGAAAGGACCAGTAGCAGAAGACGAATTGCGCTCCGTTGCCCATCCAAGGAAATCATAACCTGTCAATGTAGGCTCTGCCGAAGGAGTTGGCGTCTGACCGTATTCTACACTTACAGTAGAAGATTCTGCAGTGCCAACTTTTCCACCGTTATAGTCAAATGTAATAGAATATGTAACGGCATCACACTTTGCAACTAGCTCAATATCCTCCGTTATAGGCGTGTTAAAGTCAAAGCTTGTACCAGAAATTTCAGTTGAAGAGATTCTTTTTGCCCAGAACGAGAACGTCTTTCCAGGAATTGAAGGAGTTCCTGGGTTTGTAGCCTTGTCGCCAACATTAACGTCCTGACTAGAAATGCCAGATATATCGCCGCCTTCTTCAGTTTTAAAACTTACAGTACAATGGGTTAAGCGGGACAATCTTATTGTAACAGACTTGGTAACATTTGCTTCAATATCAACCGAAGCAGTGCCTTTTGCAGTTATCCTGCCGTCGGATTTTTTGCCGTAAGCAGTTACATCATAATGACCAACAGGAAGGTTTGTAAAAGAAATCCTTTCGCCCTGCCCACAGGATTTTGAGTCAGAATATGCAGAAGATTTTATTGTTACCGTAAAGGATTCTACATCAGAAAGTTCATACTGTGCACTACGGGTAACAGGCATCTGCACGCACAAAGAAGTAGGTTCACCGCCAGCATCATCGCTACCACCTCCAGCTCCACCAGCACAGGAAACAAGGGAAGTACAAAGAAAAAGGCTTAGAGCCATGCATAAAGCAATGCTAAATGCATTATTACAGATTACCCCCCCCCTATTTAAAACAAGCTTGAAAAGTCTATTAATATTCATAAACATTCCCCCTTTATTTTATAACACCAAGTTATCTATCTATCCGAATTTATACTATAACAGAGATTTCCGCCATGTCAACAAATTTTCAAGGAATATAGGGGGAAATTTAAATTTTATATCAATATATTAACAGGTCGTGGCGGATATTTGAAGGAACAGCATTGACAAAAGTCGGTTCGTGGACAAGAGTCTGAATGGAATCATCGTACGGCTTGTGCAAATCGCCATCAACGGAATACATCCATTTAACAGCCTGTTCCAAAGACTTGCGGGCGGCAAAGGCAGAAAAAACGGTATTTTTTGTTATATTGAAGCTCCGCCTGAATGGCCATCTGGCAGAATGAAGAATAGTTTTTGTCATAGGTCAGAAAATCAAAGTTTGCCATAAATGCGTTCCCTGTGTTTAAATACCAAGAAAATTATACACTATATTCAGAGACTTTGCCATTTCAAATTTTAATTTATCAGTCCATGGGACAGGCGGAACTGGACGTAAAAAAGCTTTGTTCACTGGATTTTGTAACAAAACGCACTGGATTTTGTGACAAAACGCACTGGATTTTGCGACTAAACGCACTGGATTTTGCGACTAAACGCACTGGATTTTGCGACTAAACGCACTGGATTTTGTGACAAAACGCACTGGATTTTGTGACAAAACGCACTGGAAAAAATACACACCGCCTTTTTTTTACGTTCGGGTGATTAGCCTTATAGACTTGATTCATCGCAAAGTTTGAAAGTTCCACTGCTGAAAGCGAATCGAACGCATTGCCGTCAACTTGAAGCGTTACATTTTTATTTTCGCTTAGATAAATCATGACAGTCTGCCCATCGTATTTTCGTAGAAGTTCGTCTGTTGCTGTTACCGTATTGCCTTGAATATTAGCTGAAATTGAAAGTATTTTTCACATCTTTTTTCAATAAGTACATCATGCTTTTGTAAAAATCGCTCATGCCCGCACTAAAAAAATCGTCCCAAATTGAATCAATCTTGTTTTTAATTTCACCAGTAATCATATTCGTATAACCTCTTAAATCTAATCATCATTATAGTATAGTCAAGACAAGGAATCTACAATCTGAATGATGGCAGAACCATATTTCTGGGCTTTTGCCTGCCCTATTCCATAGCATTTTACAAGGTCTTCAATTGTATGAGGCTTTGCTTTTGCTATTTCTATGAGAGTCCTATCACCAAAAATAACATACGGAGCAACATCTTCGTCATCAGCTTTTCTCCGACGCCAGGCTTTTATCTTCATGGCAAGTTCCTTATCGTAACCAGAAACGAGCCTTGTCATTTTTGCAGCAGCATTTTTTTTCAATGCAGTCCTCTTTGAAAATTCAACAGGTAGCCGTATTTCCGTGCGGTCAAAAAGAACCCGCCGGCCAAAATCAGTCAGATAAAGCACGCCATATTTTTCAGTCTTTTCCAAATAGCCTGCATCTGTCAAAGCAGAACTCAATTTAAACCAGTTGTCCTTTGACAGTTCCTTGCCTATTGCAAACGTAGACAGCTTTTCATGACCATTGTTCACTATGCGCTCGCTCTTTACCCCCTGCAGCACGTCTATGATATACGAAGCACCGTACCGTTCCTGAGTACGAATGATGCATGACATGAATTTTTGGGAAGGAATTGTAACGTCAACCAAAGGCAAAGGTCCTTTTGCACACACGTCACAGCAACAGGCTTCGTTCATTTGTCCTGTGTAAGCTTCACCAAAGTACGAAAGCAACATCTGTCTTCGGCATATTCTGCTTTCTGCATAGTGAATCATTCCCTGTAAAAGGCGTTCTGAGTTTTCAGGATTTTCTTTTTCCGCAAAGAAAAAACGTATCTTGTGCAAATCACCCAATGAATACAGCAAAAGAGCATGAGACGGAAGCCCATCACGTCCAGCTCGTCCGATTTCCTGATAATACTGCTCGACAGACTTTGGCATGTCATAATGAATGACAAAACGGACATCGGGCTTGTTTATGCCCATTCCAAACGCAACGGTAGCAACCATGACATCTACTTTGTCATTGATGAAATTTCTCTGATGTTCAGAGCGAACGCTGTCAGAAAGTCCTGCATGGTAGCTTTCTGCCTTGAAGCCCTTCGACTGCAAAAAAGATGTCAGCTCATCCACTTGCTTGCGCGAAAAACAATAGACAATGCCACTTTCCTCCTTATGCTCGGCCAAGAATGACTCAACCTGAGCAGGTGCTTGATTTTTCATCTTTACTTCCAGAAATAGGTTCGGGCGGTTGAAACTGGCAATCAGTACGTCAGGATTATCCATGTGAAGCTGTGTAATAATGTCATTTCTGACAGACTTTGTAGCCGTAGCAGTAAGTGCAAGGCAGACAGCATGAGGAAACTGCTCCCGAACAGAAGCAATCTCCATATAATCGGGACGGAAATCATGTCCCCACTCACTGATGCAGTGAGCTTCGTCAATAGTAATGCACTGTACATGTACACGGGTTGAATGCAGAAGATTTTGCATCCGCTCTGTATTCAAGCCTTCGGGCGATACATACAGCAGGCGAATTTCCCCACTGCAGATTCTGTCGCATGCGTTTTTATAGGAATCCCAGTCTAACGAAGAATTCAAAAACACTGCAGGAACTCCGACAGCTTCAAGCTGCGTCACTTGATCTTGCATGAGTGCAATCAAAGGTGAAACAACTACGGTCAATCCATTGAGCAAAAGGGCAGGAATTTCATAGCACAGAGATTTTCCTCCACCAGTCGGCAATACCGCCAACGTGTCGCGACCATCCAGTACATTCTGGATGACTTTTTTTTGCAAAGGTCTAAAGGAATCATAACCAAAAACTTCTTTTAGAACCTGTTCAGGCTTTGAGGAAGAAGAATACGATTTACCAGTATTAAAAATAAATGATTGCTGTACGGACAGGTCTTTCATCGTTGACATGAGCCAATTATAGCGAACTTCATTCATTTTATAAACCTCACAAAAAGGTGCACAAATTTATCCTGCAAAACAAAATAAATTTGTGTCTACCTCTTGATAAATAAATTGCAATCTGCTATACTTTTTGCATATTGCCGGCTTGGTGGAATGGTAGACACGAAAGACTCAAAATCTTTTGCGCGCGAGCGTGTCTGAGTTCAAGTCTCAGAGCCGGTATTTTTATTTTAAACAATCCTTACAGCATTCCAAATCCAGATTCAATTCCTCCAGAAACACTTCGATACAAAATGGCTTCTTTCATTGACTTTTCATCGATAGTCGGCTTGCATTCCATGTCAGAAATAGTTCTTGCAAGCTTTAGACATCCTGATACGGCACGAGGAGAAAAAGCATATTTTTCGGAGGCAGCATCTAGAATAAGCTTTGCTTTTTCCGTACACTTGCAGTATTCTGCAATTTCTGCAGCAGATAGATTCGCATTTTTCTTTCCTGCCCTGTTCCGTTGAATGGCTGTTGCATTCGCAATACCAACACGCAGTTCCGCAGTAGAAAGAGGTTTTATATTTTTATTTTTTTTCTGCACCTGAACGCGAATGTCAATCCTGTCTAAAAAAGGTGCTGAAAACTTCTTCCAGTACATCTCAACAGAATGAGAGGAACAAAGGCATAATTTTTCAGGAAACCCATAATAACCGCACGGACAGGGATTCGCTGCAAGCAAAAGCTGAAACCGTGCAGGGAACACAGTACTCCTTCCGGCACGGCTCAATGTAATGCAGCCAGTTTCAATGGGGACACGGAGCATCTGCAGGACAGCAGTCTTGAATTCTGCCGCTTCATCCAAAAAAAGAACCCCATTATGAGCAAGAGAGATTTCTCCCGGCGTGCAGTGAGGTCCACCACCACAGATGCCTTCTACTGTTGCAGTCTGATGCGGTTGCCTGAACGGTGCAGTACGAACGGCAGAATGATGAGGAGAAAGCAACCCTGCAATTGAATAGATTCTCGTGACCGGTTGACTTTCTTCTTTTGTTAGGAGCGGAAGCAGTGCAGGAAACTTTTGGATGCAAAGTGTTTTGCCACATCCTGGAGGTCCAAAAGCAAGCACATTATGACCACCAGCAGCAGCGATCTGCAGGCCTCGAATAAAAAAATCCTGATTCTTTACGTCTGCATATTCATATTCTGGTGTTACTTCATGAAACGGAATTCCATTGACGACAACAATATGTTCCATTGTATCGAGTTCCATATCTTCACAGGTCGTGCGCTTTTTTTGTGTAAAACATTCTTTTTTTCCCAATGCGTGAAATGCTTCAATTAAATTTTCAGCACCAAACACTTTCATGCCTCTTACTTCCCTTGCTTCATCCATGTTGGCAGCAGGAACAATACACAGACGTATGCCTCCTGCATGAGCCGTGCTTACAGCCGCATGAATTCCCTTGACGGGACGCACCTTTCCGTTCAGTTCTAATTCTCCCACAACAAGAATGTCTTCGTCAGGTAAAGTCCGAGTTTGATTGCTTTCTTCTTTCTCAGCCAGAACAGCAATAGCCACAGCCAAGTCAAATCCGGCACCTTCTTTCTTCAAGTCCGCAGGCGAAAGGCTGATAAGAACTCGTTCCGACGGAAATTCAAGACCGCTGTTCCGTATGGCGCTTCGCATGCGTTCCCGAGATTCTTTTACTGCACCGTCTGCAAGCCCTACTATATCCACAGCAGGAATACCTCTGCGCAAGTCCACTTCGACACTCACAAGAGAGCCTTCGTACCCGAATGGTGAAAAACTATAAATATTCATAAAATCCTCTATATATCTAATTACACGTGAGTATGCATTTTAGACAAAGAAATTGAAAAAAAAATAAAAAAAATTATATACTGTTCCTATGGACGTAACTCTTTTATGCGATGTTGTAGACAATTATGGCGACATAGGTGTTGTCTACCGCTTGTCTCGTGCACTTTCCTCACTTTCTACAGACATAAACCTTACGCTTGTCGTAAGCAACCTTACGTCTTTTTCACAGATGGCACCAAACATCAAGCCAACAGAATCAATTCAGGAATACAATGGATGGACAATCTTAGACTGGAACAATGCTGCAGCATGCACAGATTTCTTTACAGAGCATCATCCACGCATCATACTCCAGTGCTTTCAATGCATACGTCCAGACTGGCTAGAAAGCATTCTGTTCAATCCAGAAAGGAACAATACAAAAGAAATAATACACATCATAAATGTTGAATATCTGACAGCTGAAGAGTGGGCAGACGGCTTTCATCTGTTAAAGAGTGCCACACGGTCGTCTTTTGTAAAAAAAAGAAACTTTATGCCCGGCTTTACCTGTAAAACAGGAGGTCTTATTCTTGATCCTCCGTTCATGGAAAACCTGCACAACAAAGACATCGCCATTCAAAAGACAGCTCCCTATCTGACAAAGCATGCACTGTCGATCCTCACCAATAAAAACATATTCAAGCTTATTGTTTTTACGTATGAACAGGATTTTGCAGCAATCGTAGAATCTCTTGTTCAACTCCAAAAAACAACACACCGTGATGTATGTGTTTTTGTTGCTCCCGGATTGAGTGAGCAGCCATTCATGTCAGCAATTAAAACAGCAGATGCTCCAGTACAAACAGTCATTTTGCCATACATGCAGCAAACTGCATGGGATGCCCTGCTTTGCTGCATGGACTTTGCCATGATACGAGGAGAAGATTCCTTTGCACGAGTCTGCCTCTGTGGGATTCCATTCTTGTGGCATGCATACCAGCAGGATGAAGAGTTTCAAATAGTAAAGGTTGCTGCTCTGCTACACAGAATGAAGCCTTTTTTTCCAGCAAGAGAGTTTGCACTTTTGCAGACATGCATGATACTCTTTAACAGAAGACCCTCTGCAACTCCAGGAAAAGAAGCGAAAGCAGAACTACAAGTTGTAATGAATGCATTCAATGCAAAGACGAATGTCGCAGGAGTTTCTCCAGAAACAATACCATATACAGAGTATTTTTGCATGGCAGAAACACTCAGAAAAGGTTTTTCAGCATTTGCAGAAATGCTTGTGCACAATGGAAACATGGCAGAAAATCTGTTAGATTACATGAAGCAGTTGCAATTTTAATAGATTATTTATATAATAATTGAACACTTTTTAGTAGGAAGATAGAGATATGATATCAACAAATGAAATTAGAGTAGGTTCAGTATTCATGTACGAAGGTTCACCATTTATGGTACAGAAGCTTCTCGGTCAGAAAGGTGGTCGTGCTGGTATTACTGTAAATCTCCGCGTAAAGAATATTCTTACAGGTAGCACACAGGATCTCGGTGTTGATGCAGGTGAAAAGTTTGAAGATGTAGAACTTGATGAAAAAAATGTAAGACTTTCTTATATCGATGGAAATACATTCCACTTTATGGATCAGACAACATACGATGAGATTCTCCTTGAAAAAGAAGATCTTGGTGAAAAAGGTGGATTTATTTCTCCTGATGATGACTACGATATCGTCGTAACATTCTATGAAGGAAAAGCAGTAGGCATTGAACTCCCTGTAAACATCACAAGAACCATTACATACTGTGAACCTGGCGTAAAGGGTGATACTTCTGGAAAGTCTTTGAAGCCTGCAACTCTTGACACTGGTGTAGAAGTAAGAGTTCCTTTGTTCTGCAATACAGACGACCGCATTGTAATTGATACACGCGACGGTTCATTTGTAGAGCGTGCAAAAGACAAATAATTGTTATCTACAGGGCAGTTTCGTTGCCCTGTAATTTTGATCCACTAGCTCAATTGGATAGAGTGACAGCCTCCTAAGCTGTAGGTTGCGCGTTCGATTCGCGCGTGGGTCATAACTCGTAAAATGCGTTTTATATGTTCCATGAGAATTCAAATGCAACAAGAAAAAGCATAGAGGTTGACCTCTATGCTTTTTGTGTCTTAATCCAATTGGGTAAAGAAATAAGAACAGAATGCTTGCGCCCGTTCAACAATTGCAGCTTCAACTTTTTTGCGAATAAAGAATATGCTCGGAGCGTCTGCCGCAACAAATCCGTATACAATCCAATAATCGTTGCTTTTAAACAAGACAAGAGAAAGCTTCATGTTTTCTTTTCCTACGCAGGTAAGAATATCCTTGTACTTGATTTTATTGATGTTCGTCAACTTATAGAGATATGCATCTGCAAACCGTTCCGCATGAATTTCGGTGCCGATAAGTCCAAATGGAGACATGGTGAAATCGGAGCGGGAAGATGCCTTCGTACCATCAACAATTCGGGACAAATTCTTGTACGTCAATGAAAGAGTCATATTCTTTTTTGCTTCTGAAGAATAATAGGGAATTGCAAATTCGGAGGGAATGTCTGTCATCATTGATTCAAACTGCAACACCAAGTTTTCGTGACCTTCCACAGGATAGCACTTGACGACCTCTGCAATGTAGTTAGGCTTAAATGATGTTGCATCACTCAATACAGACTGCATGACAGGAACAGAACTCTGCCCACTCATTTTTTTTACAGAAGCACAGGCTCGGACAACCATGCTGCCCGAAAGAATTTTCGTTCTTTCGTCTGAAGAAAGATTTGCATTAAAATGCAAAGAAAGACAGTCCTCGCTGGCAAAAACAAAATGAGACAGAAGCAACATACAGAGCAAAACCACGAAGCGCAGTCTGCATACACCACAGGTCACGTACACCATACGAACACATTTTATCGCAAACAAAGTCTTTATGCCAATACATCCCGAAAGTAAAAAAAACAAAACTAATGAAATAACAATGGAAAAAAAACTATAAAAATGCTATAAAAAAGCTATGAAAACAGTATTGTCAAACCTAAATACAAATTATGAAAGCAATGAATTTTCAACAAAGATCAAATGGTACTCAATTCTTTGCATTTCATCCGTATTGATCAGTGGTCTTTGCTTTTACTTTACGAAAAACTTCTACAGCATCTATGCAGGAGCCGCCTTGTTCATAGTCTTTATGATTTCGTTGCTGTATGCAAATGCCTGCCGCAGTAAAATGTCGTTTGCAGACGGAAGACTTGCAGAACAAACTCAGCTTTTTCTCATTGACCATCTCTTTTGGAACGGAAAAGGTTCCCTACTGAACATACGATGCAGGACAGGTGCACTCAGTATTCTTTGTGCAAAGCGATATGAAGAAGCATTGATTACAGGGGTTGATTCTTGGGGTAAACGATGGGAATACGGAAAAAATGCATGTGAGACAAACGCAACAGCAGAAAAGGTAAACCAGCAGACAACATTCTGCCACGAAGACATTGCACACCTTTCATTTCCCGATGAAAGCTTTCATGCAGTCATTGCAAATTTTGCATTCTTTAAAGAGCGTTCTGTAGACGATAAAAAAATCCTCGTAAAGGAAGCGCTCCGTACACTCAAAAAAGGCGGTTCCTTTGCATTTCAGGACAAGTTCTCCAGTTCCCGTTACTTTGGCGAC
>JAFVDR010000120.1 GCA_017476165.1 Treponema sp.
CTGGCATTCTATAAGTCACAGGAAGCTGCTGGAAGCGAGTTGCCACACGCACCGGCCGCATGGGAAAACAAGAAGGTTCTGATTTCGCTCTCCAACAAGGAAGGTCAGAAAGACCAGGTTCTTGAAATCGGTAAGACTTTGAAAAACTTGGGCTTTACTCTTGTTGGCACACAGGGCACAGCAGATTTCTACAACTCTAATGGAATCAAGTGCGATGTTGTGAATAAGATTGGCGGTGGCCGCCCCGATGTTGTGGACTTGATTATGAACAAGGAAGTTTGTTTGGTAATCAACACGCCAAAGGCAAAACGCAACTACGCTGAAGACCGCAAGACGATTCGCAAGGCCTGTTTGAAGTATAAGGTATCTTACATCACGACTATTGCCGGTGCACTGGCTGCGGTAAAGGGCATTGAGTCTGTCAAGAATGGCAATGGTGGTGAGGGCGGCGTGAAGTCGCTACAGGAGTATCACGGAATGATTCGCTAACGCTCATCATTCAACGAGTTTGCTTGAAAACTCGTGAAGCAACCGCAAGGTTACGACAAATTCTCCGTATGGGTTCATTAAAAACATACGGAGTTTTCCAAAAAACACGCCGAGTTTTAAAAATTCTCGGCGTGTTTTTGAGCAAAACTAGGCGTGAATTTCCCCCAAATTCCCCGATTCCGCGCTATACTATTCCTATGGAACAAACTCCGCCACAAACAAAATCACCGCTTGTCCGCCAGCAGAAAGTCGTTCTGCGCAGAATCCGCGCGATTGATGCCGAAATCAGAAGCGGCTCGTACCCGAACACGAACGACCTTGCAAAGAAGCTTGAAGTCGGCGTGCGCACAATCAGCCGCGACCTTGATGAAATGCGGCTTTTTTACAACGCGCCCATTGCCTTTGACCGCTCGAAAAACGGCTACTATTACACTGAAAATTCCTTCTATATAAAAGACATTTCTTTGAGCGAGGGTGAACTTTTCAGCGTGGCTCTGTTCGAGCGGCTGCTTTCGGGCTACAGGAACACGCCGCTTGAAACGCATCTTCGCTCCGTGTTCAGAAAAATTGCGGAAAGTCTTGGCGAACGGGCGACGATTGACACGATGTACCTTGACGACAGCGTGACCTACATTTCAGAGCCGCTTGCGCAGATTGACGCAGAAGTGTTCAACACGGTCTTTTCCGCCGTCCGACAGAGCAAGGAAATCACCTTTGAATACCGACCGCTTCAAAAGCAGACCTACATGACGCGCACGGTAAAGCCCTATCACATCGTCTGCCAAAAAGGAAGCTGGTATGTCATCGGTCTTGACGACTACAAGAACGGCATCCGCATTTTTGCCTTTTCCCGAATCAAAAACGCCGCTTTCACGGGCAATGCTTTTTCAATCCCCGAAGATTTTGACTGGCGCGACTACATTGACGCGGACATCGGCGTGTGGGCAAGTGCGAAAAAGCCGTACAAAATCCACCTGCGCTTTTCGGCGGAAATTGCCACTTTCGCAAGCGAGCATATCTGGTCGCGTACACAAACCATCACGCAGAACGATGACGGCACGGTCGATGTCGTCTTTGAGACCACGCAACTGCCCGAAGTCCAGCGGTGGGTGCTCGGTCAAGGGCATACGGTTGAGGTGCTTGAGCCGACCGAACTGATAGAAGCCGTGCGTAAGGAACTGGAAACGATGACGACGATGTATGGAAAAAGGTGATTTTTTGAAAAAATAATTTTGCTCTGACACTCGTTGGCAGAGTAAGCGATATAAAATACTATCATAATTACACTCGGAGACATACACATTAGCGGATTATGTGGTATAATAAATATAGGAAAAAGATTTTGGAACTTGACGAATTAAGAACAAAAAGAAAAACGCTCGCTAACGCAAGTGAAACTACTCTGAGAAATATGGAAAAGATTCAAAATGAATCTGCTAGAGTCGCCGAAGTCGCAAAGAATTCTGAAAATATAATCCATAATCTAAATGAAGAATTTGAATCACAAACAGGGCTTAATAAAATTGATGTCGCTGTTTTATTTATAGCAATATGCTTACAGTGTTCTCGAATTTATTTTATCAACAAACTGACAAAGACTGAAAAAGCAGGGCAAGGAAATAAAAAAGAAGATAAACTGCATCAGTTGCAAAATAAAATTCTAGAGAAGTTTGACAATGGCAAAAAGGATACTCCGTGTGAATATTACGCGCCTTTAAATCAGATAATCACAGGTCGCGGAGTTCCTTATGATGCCCAAGCCTTTTTAGGTGAATATCAGAAATTGTTTAAAGGTGCCAATCATCGTTTTTCTACCTTAGGACACGATCCGATTGTCGGACTTATTTTTGGCACAACGAACATTCTTACAAATACAATAACTTGTATCAATAAGCCGTTGATTACGACTAATCATGTTGTCTATGACGCACTTTTGAAAAATCCAAAAATAGGAATCCCCGCAAGTACGATATTGGCGTTAAAAAATGGCGTTCAGCGTGTAGACGGAGATATGGCTTCTGTTGTTGCCGCATTAATAAAACAAATCATTCATATTGGCACTGATATGTTTACACCTTGCGGCATTCAGTTGCCATTTGCCAATTTGATTTTGGATAAAAAGACGGTCGAAAAACTTACAAAATACATAGGCACTGGAGATTTAGTAAAGTTTGGAACATCTTTTAAAATAGCGAATTTCATCGACACAATAATAAGTGTTTTTCATTCTTTGTTGTTTGATGAAACACGATACTCTTCTTTCGATATGTATTCCATAAAAACGCGGAAAATTATTGACTATTCGTATACTATTGCAACAGGAAGCAATGTTATAATAAATGCCATTAGAATATATGAAGGTGATGAAAAAGCCATAAAAGATATTGATTACGCAGGCTTGCTTATTTTGCTATCGAGGATTTTTAGCGATATAGATTTTCAACTGAAAATTAAAGAAGAATTTATACTTGGAAATTTCAATAAAATGATTCGTGGTACTCCGCTAGAATTGGAGGAGATAAAATTATGGGAATCCTTAGGCAAATAATAAAAAGGAATCCGATTGGTAGAGTCGCAACTACTTTGTATAATGTAGTTGATGAAGGCAGCGTGATTAATGGGATAAAAAGAACCTTTAAAGAAGATGTTACTGAAGATAATCCAATCACTTCTTTTGTTTATAAGATGGGAAAATCTAACGGAAGGCAAGACGGTTATGTGCAGGCTTCTCACAAATATGAAGAAAAACTTTTGGAACAGGCAGATTTGTTCCTTTCGCAAAAAATGAACTTTGAAAAAGAAAGAAACGCCTATGAAGAAATGCTTGATGCTTATGAGGCGACAATTGAAGAACTACAGCAAAAAAACGAGCGTTCAGAACTCGAAAATGAATTATTGCGTAAATTAGTTGCAAGGCAAGAAATGTTGAGGAATTTAGAGTAGGAAATTGGGATATATAATCCCCATTTCCTTTAACCATGCTTTCAAAACTATTAATTTATTTTGCTGAGCAGAGCCGAATAATATATCTGTAATTGTTTTACAAAATCTTGGTAAAGTTGTTTATTTGATTCTAATACTGAATCATTATTATAATGCATATTAAAAACAAGTTTATCGCTGGCTACATGTCAAGGTTCTGTTTGAGGGTCTTGAAGAAAATCTCTATGTTCCATCGTGCCCTGTACATCTTTGCGATGTATTCTGCGCTGACGGAAAAATCATTAGTCAAAATCACGATGGGCTTCCCTGTCTTCTCGTCGATTGACTTTACCCTCCGCAGTTCATGCGGACACTTCTTCCTAGTCTGGCTTCCCGTGAAAACTATCGTCTCGTCCTCCGGTACCAAGGGTGATTTTGTCCTCCTCGACTCAACAGCCTCATACCGTGCGTTGTCCTTGAGCCTTGTTACGAAAAGGATTCCCAGGTCGCAGAAGGATCCGAACCTCTCGTAATTGCAGTATCCCTTGTCAATTGCAACGGTGTCGCCCCTCTTCAGTCTCATCTTGTCGAGCGTGTTGTTCTCGTGTTCCTTTGCATTCGTTATGAAAAGGTAGTCCGGCACGCTGTTGTTGATGTCGTACTTCATGTTTATTTTTACGCCGCTCTTGGTGCTCCTGAATTCCGCCCATGGAAAATCATTCATGTTCAGACTTATTTCCGTGGCATCCACTGCAAAGAAGTCCTTCCTGAACTTTTTCCTTCCGCCCCTGTCCAATGTTCCGAGAATCTTGTAGAACAGCCTCTCAAAAACCTCTGGATTTCTTGTGCTGTTCGCATAGGATATGGTGGACCTCTTTACATCCTTCGAAATCCCGAGATGATACAGGGACGTCCTGTTCGAGTTGAGTGAATCAGTCAGGCTCCTAAGTCCCTTGGGGTTTGCTATCTGGGCGTAGGTGAGGATGACGAACTGCTTCCAGGTGGAGAATCCCTTGCAGAATTTGTCGCTTTGGGTTTCCCTCACGCACCTTTCAAATTGAGGTCTCGGTACGAGGGCTAGAAGTTGTCCTATCTTTGTGTTATACTTGTTCATGTCTGTAATTCCTTATGGGGTATTGTTTTTGTTGGTAGCTTAATTATACTACGAATTACAGACTTTAAACAGTACCTATTTTATCTTGGACAGATGTGGAGGGAATTAAAAAAAGGTGATATAGAAAAATTACAATTCGGAATAGAAGTTGATGGCTATACCTACCACAAAAAAGAAACTATGCAAGCTGAGTGGGATGTAAAGAAAAAATGGAAGCAGAAGGTTTGATTACAGTTTTCGACGAAAACAAGAATGGAACGGCAGTTCCGCAATGTATGGAACGGGCTATCCACTGCCTGTGGAATGGGCTATCCACGGTCTATGGATTGGGCTATCCAGTGGTAGTGGATAAGACATTAGTAAGAGATGCGATGTTTCCCAACAAAAGAGAGGATGTATGGTTTAATAAAGTACATGAGGAATCAGGGTATCGTATTTTGAGATAAAGTGATCAATTTTTTGCTGATAAGTAATAATGATTCATGAGCGTACAAAACGATCTCCTCACTCCGCCAAGGAAAATTCCGCCGACTGTTACTCAAAAAACAAACCGAGACCATATGTTTACACTAAACGAATATGATTTTATATATTGTACATTCGCCGACGAGTTTGCAAAGCAAATTAGTTAAGCTCACGACATTTCCGTGCAGTAAGAAGTATTAGAGCGAGGGGAGGACGTTCCCTCCTGTATCCTTATTCTTTTGCTCCGCGTTCCTGTCAGCGGAGTGAAAAAAGCCTGCTACTACTCGACCTACAACGCAGAAAAGGACACTTCCATTGCCAGAACACTGGCTGCGGTTAAGAGCATCTCGAAAACAGAAGTTTTTCGAAATGCTCCTATATTACTTTTGAAGCTGTCTCATCAAAAATGTGTCAATCTGACGTGCGCATTCTCTGCCTTCAGCAATTGCCCACACCACAAGAGATTGTCCGCGATGCATGTCTCCTGCCGAAAATATTTTTGCAGTACGTGTTGCATAGCCTGTTTCCGAGCAAGACGATTCACTCTTTTCGTCTTTTCCAAGAACTGACTGTACCGTGCCTCGTGCACTACATTCTACTCCAAAAGCATCTGCCGTGTACTGTTCGCATCCAACAAACCCTGCTGCAACAAGAAGCACGTCGCAGGCAAACATTTTCTCTGTACCAGGATGTTCTATCATCACACGTTTTCCATCTTTTGTTTGAAACTCAACTTCCACGGTACGTACGGCAGTTATGTGCCCGTTTTCTGAAATCACTTCTTTTACGGTCGTCTCATAGATGCGTGGATCGTGTCCGAATTTTGCAATTGCTTCTTCTGCCCCATAATCAACTTTCAGAACCTTTGGCCATTCGGGCCAAGGATTGCTTGGACTTCGTTCAATCGGGGGACAGGGCATCATTTCAATTTGTGTGACGCTTGCCGCTCCAAGACGGATTGCAGAACCGCAGCAGTCGTTTCCAGTGTCTCCACCACCAACGATGACAACATTTTTTCCTTCAACAGCGATGCCGTATCGCTCTTCAAGCATGTGTGCAATCTGACCGTTTGTTGGCTGCATGCTGATTTTTTTAAGTGCATCACTTGTAGCTATGACACATTTTGTAACGGCAGTAAGGAAATCAACAGCAAAAACAACACCACCTGCATTTTTGCCATCGTTACTTACAGCCAATTTGTCCATTCCCAAAACGGACAGCTTGCGGGCTTCTTTTGCACCGCAGCAAAGAGCTACGGCATCAAACTCATTCAGTATATGATTTGCAGAAATAGAACGGCCTACATCTGCATTAAAGCGGAATTCAACGCCCTCTTGCTGCATAAGCTTTATGCGCCGTTCAATGACTGTTTTTTCCAGCTTCATGTTAGGAATGCCATACATCAAAAGACCTCCAGCCCTGTCTTCGCGTTCAAACACAGTAACAGAGTGTCCCCTTCTGTTAAGGCTGTCCGCTACGGCAAGTCCACTCGGACCAGAACCGATTACGGCGATCCGCTTGCCACTTCTGTGTGGCGGCACCTGTGGTTTCATGTAGCCAGTTTCAAATGCTTTTTCAATAATAAAACGCTCGTTATCGTGGACAGTTACCGCACCTTCCCCTACAACAGGGCTTCCACAATTGCAAGCCTTTTCGCACAGAGCTGGACAGACGCGTCCGGTAAACTCAGGAAAGTTCGATGTTTTTAAAAGCCGCCATGCAGCCATGTCAAACTGTCCATTGTACAGTGCATCATTCCATTCGGGAATATAGTTATGAAGCGGACATCCCGTTACCATTCCTTTTAGTTTCAGTGCAGACTGACACATGGGAACACCGCAGTTCATGCATCGTGCCGCCTGTTCGCGTCTGGAAGATTCAGTAAGCTGTGGATGAAATTCATTGAAATGAGTAATGCGTTCTAATGGAGAAATGCTTCCGTTTTCTGTTCGGTTATAGTCCATAAATCCTGTCGGTCGTGCCATGCTTTCCTCCTATGCCGTACACTTTTTGAATGCCGCTAAAACGGCAGCATCGTGTTTCAAGCCACTGTGTTTCTGGGCTTCAATTTCGTTCATTATGCTTAGATAGTCATTTGGAATAATTTTCTTGAAACAATGCTTGTAGTGCTCCCATTTTGAAAGAATTTCTTTTCCGAAAAGACTTTCAGTTTCCTTGACATGTTGTTCAATAAGTGAATACAGTTTTTCTTCATCGCTTATTCCATGTTGTGTTGTCGTTTCGTCTGAAAGAGCATACATTTTTACAAGCTCGTGATTCAACCGTTTGTACAAGTCATGATTTTCGTCTAGCACATATGCCACACCACCGCTCATGCCTGCACACAGATTCTTTCCCGTTCCTCCAAGAATAACGGCTGTTCCCCCTGTCATGTATTCAAGTCCGTGGTCACCGCATCCTTCCGCAACAACCGTAGCTCCAGAGTTGCGCACGCAGAATCGCTCTCCAGCCACACCATTGATGTATGCACTTCCGCTTGTAGCTCCGAAAAGAGCAACATTACCTGCAATTATGTTTTTGTCTGCCTTGCCCTCAAATTTCTCGGGCTTTTTCAAAACCAGTTTTCCGCCACTCAGTCCCTTGCCGAATGCATCATTTGCATCCCCTGTAAGACGCAGAGTCAGTCCCTTTGGAATAAACGCCCCAAAGCTTTGTCCAGCACCTCCCGTTGCATTGACAATGAAAGCATCGTCAGCAAGACTTGTACTAAAATCTTTTTGAATTTCGCTTCCCAGTATGGTTCCTACACTTCTGTCTGTTGATTGTACGTTGATGCTGATTGTACGGTTTTCGATGGTTTCGTTTGACTGTGCGTCACCACTTTTGCTCATGTCGTTCATACACGCTTTCAACCATGGCAGCAACGTTTTTTCGTCCACCGTTTTGTCCAGGTGAAAGTCAAACAGGGAACGATCTTTTTTCCATTCAGCTTTGCTCCCTGTGTCGGCATTTGCCAGAATGCGCTTTAAGTCAACAAGGTCTGCACGCTTAAAGCCCTGTCGAGTTTTTAGCTTGAGCAAATCAGTTCTTCCGCACAACGCTTCAACCGAATGAACTCCGAGTTTTGCCATAATCTCGCGCATTTCCTGTGCAATGAACTTCATGAAGTTTTCGACATATTCAGGCTTGCCAGGGAATTTTGCACGGAGCGTTTCATTTTGGGTGGCAACTCCGAATGGACAAGTGTCAAGCTGGCAGACTCGCATCATGGAACATCCCATTGCAATGAGTGGAGCTGTTGCGAAACCAAATTCTTCTGCACCCAGCAATGCGGCAATCACGACATCTCGCCCACTCATCAGCTTTCCGTCTGTTTCAAGGACCACACGACCTCGCAGTCCATTTTGAATCAATGTCTGGTGTGCTTCACTCAAACCGAGTTCCCACGGAAGTCCTGCATGATGAATGGAACTGATTGGTGCAGCACCTGTTCCTCCATCGTGTCCGCTAATCAAGATGACTTGAGCACCTGCTTTCGCAACTCCTGCTGCAATGGTACCTACACCTGCCTCACTAACCAGCTTTACACTTATTCTGGCATTACGGTTGGCATTTTTCAAATCGTAGATGAGCTGTGCCAAATCTTCTATTGAATAAATGTCATGATGTGGCGGCGGAGAAATCAGGGCAACACCTGGCGTTGCATATCGTGTCTTTGCAATCCACGGATACACTTTCTTGCCCGGAAGGTGACCGCCTTCACCCGGCTTTGCACCCTGTGCCATTTTAATCTGAATTTCTGTGGCGCTCAAAAGATATGCTTCCGTAACGCCGAACCGTCCACTTGCAACCTGCTTGATGGCACTGTTGCATTCTGTTCCAAGCCGCTCAGGTTTTTCGCCTCCCTCACCGCTGTTTGACTTTCCATGAAGGCGGTTCATTGCTATTGCCATGCACTTGTGAGCTTCTTCACTAATGGAACCATAGCTCATTGCACCAGTCTTAAACCGCTGTACAATGGATTCAACAGATTCAACCTCGTCAATCGGAATTCCACCGTCAGGTGCAAAGTCAAATTCAAGCATTGCACGCAATGTATGAGGATGATCGTTTGAATCAACCAAAGCCGTATATTCCTTAAACCTCCCGTAGTCTCCATTCCGTGTTGCCTGCTGAAGTGCTACAATTGTCTGTGGATTGTACAGATGACTCTCTGCCGTTGGTCCCATGCGGAGCTTGTGCTTTCCTACAGAATCCAAGTGGGTGTTTACCGTAAGTCCAGCAGGATCGAATCCCTGAGCATGGTGGTACATGACATCCTCTTCTATTTCCTTAAGGCCAATGCCTCCGACACGGCTCACCGTATTTGTAAAATATTTTTCTATAACACTGCTTGCAATGCCCACTGCTTCGAATATCTGAGCAGACTGATACGATTGAATCGTACTGATTCCCATTTTTGCGGCAATCTTTACGATTCCGTTTATGATACCCTTGTTGTAGTCATCAATGGCAGTGTGATAGTCTTTGTCAAGAATCTTTTGGTCAATAAGTTCTGCAATTGCTTCATGAGCAAGGTATGGGTTTACAGCACGTGCACCATAACCAAGACACATTGCAGCTTGATGTACATCACGAACTTCGGCACTTTCAAGGATAATGGAAACGGCAGTCCGTTTCTTGGTACGAATCAAGTGCTGTTCCACGGCTGAAACGGCCAGAATTGCCGGAATCGCTGCATGCTGCCTGTCAACGCCACGGTCGCTCAAAATGATGATGGTAAATCCCTGTGCGTACGCATCGTCAATTTCATTGAACAGTCTGCTCAAGGCTGCTTCGAGGTTGCTTTCAAACAGGATGGACAATGTTTTTGCCTTAAGCCCGTTCTCATTCAGTGCAGCAATCTTTATTAAGTCAACTCCAGTAAGGATAGGGTTGTTTATTTCAAGTACACGACAGTTTTTGGCAGCCGGTTCAAGCAGGTTTCCATCTTTTCCTACATATACGGTTGTGTCCGTAACAATTTTTTCCCGAAGGCTGTCGATTGGAGGATTTGTCACCTGTGCAAAAAGCTGCTTAAAGTAGCTGAAAAGGCTCGGATGCTTTTCGCTCATCACGGCAAGAGGAGTATCCACCCCCATGCTTGCTGTTGGTTCGACTCCGTTCCGTGCAAGAGGGAGTACCATCTCGTTTACATCTTCGTAATTCCAGCCAAATGCACGGTACAAAATGTTGCGTTCTTCCAATGTGTGCACGGGAATCTTTTTGTTTGGAATTTTCAGTTCGGAAAGATGGACAAGATTCATGTCAAGCCATTCTCCGTATGGGTACAGGTGTGCATATTCGTTCTTACACTCTTCGTCACTGATGATTTTTTTCTGAACTGTATCAACCAAAAGAATGCGTCCTGGCTGCAGTCGTGCCTTTACCTGTATGTTTTCTTCTGGAATGTCAAGGACTCCTACTTCGCTCGAAAGAATGAGCATTCCATCTTTTGTAATGTAGTAGCGGCTCGGGCGCAACCCGTTGCGGTCAAGTGTTGCACCAAGAATGTCACCGTCAGAAAAAAGAATCGCAGCAGGTCCATCCCAGCTTTCCATCATTGTTGCCCAGTAGTGGTAAAAGTCCTTTTTGTCAGGACTCATGTTGCCGTCATGCTTCCACGGTTCTGGAATGCACATCATCACGGCAAGCGGAAGAGGAACTCCGTTCATTGCAAGAAATTCCAGCGTATTGTCCAACATTGCAGAGTCAGATCCAGATGCATCTACCGCCGGTAAAATTTTTTTCATGTCGCCATAGGTGAATTGAGATGAATGAAGCGTTTCTTCGCGGGCAAGCATTCTGTCCACGTTGCCACGGATTGTGTTGATTTCACCATTGTGAGCAATAAAGCGGTTTGGATGTGCACGCTGCCAGCTTGGCTGAGTGTTCGTGGAAAATCTCGAATGGACAATTGCCAGTGCCGATGAATATGCCTCTGACTGCAAGTCTTCGTAAAATGTGCGCAACTCATGTACCAGGAACATTCCTTTGTACACAATGGTTCGGCTTGAAAGCGAGCAGACGTACGTCGTTTTGTTTCCACCCTTTTCAAATGCACGCCTCAAGACATACAGTCTGCGGTCAAAGGCCAATGCCTTTTCACAGTTTTCCGGTCGCGCAACAAATGCCTGCCAAATTTCAGGCATGCACTCTCGAGCTTTTTTTCCAAGAACATCTTTGTGTACAGGAACATGTCTCCAGCCCAAAAAGGAAAGTCCTTCTTCGGAACAACAGTTTTCAAAGCGAGTTTTTTCCTCATCAAGGATTGCTTTGTCTGAAGGAAAGAAAAACATGCCTACACCATAATCGCGTTCATCCCCAAGGGTGGTCACGGTTCCATTGCATTCTATTTCATTGCGCTTGCAAGCCTCTTCAAAAAAGCTGTGGCAAATTTGAACAAGGATTCCTACTCCGTCTCCCGTTTCACCACTTGCATCTTTTCCTGCACGATGTTCAAGTTTTTCTACAATGCTCAATGCATTGTCAACGATTTTGTGGCTTTTCGTTCCGTCAATGTTTACCACAGCACCGATTCCACAAGCATCGTGCTCAAAACATGGTTCGTAAAGCGTCTGTGCGTTCATTTTTCCTTCCTGTCAAATACTCCGAATAAAGGCAAGTTCTAAAAACTATCGTTTTTAGAACTTGCTTAAACAAAAAAAGCCGCATACAGCAGAAAAATTTTCCTGCTGTATGCGGCTCCTTTGCCATCGTTAGTCAAATTATAAAACAAAGAGAATGATTCTCGAGTTCTTGCAAACACAAGCCATTCTCTGCGACTTCATTGTCGTATTAGTTTCATTATTGCAAAATACACTTTTACTGTCAAGATATATATTGACAATATATCTTGAAAAATGTGTCACCCCAAAAGCAAATGTACATACCGGCTTTATTTCCATGCAAGCAATCGCACGGAAATGTCCGAGCCGTACCTTTACACCTTCGTCTTGCCGCTCAGTATGTTTTGATAGTCTTCGTAATTCTTTTTGAGCAGTACAGGAATGTCCAGACCGTACGGACAGCGTTTCTTGCATGTGCCGCACCCCGTGCAGTTTGGAATCTTCTTGAACTCGTTCTGCCAGAATTCATTCAGCCATGGAGCAGACGGACAGCGGCGCACCAGCTGGGACATGCGTGCACAGTTGTTGATGAGTATTCCCTGTGGACACGGCATGCAGTATCCGCAACCGCGACAAAAGTCCGCACCGAACGATTTTTTGTCCTGCTCAACAAACGTCCTCATTGCATCGTCATATTCAGGAGAATCGTTCATGAACGAAAGCCATTCTTCCAGTTCGTTCTTGTGCTGAATGCCCCAGATGGGCAGTACATTGTCAAACTGTGTCATAAATGTGTATGCAGCCTTTGAGTTTGTAATGAGTCCTCCAGCAAGCCCTTTCATGGCAATGAACCCTACATTCTTTTCTTTGCACAGGCGTATCAGGTTCAATTCTTTTTCGCCAGAAAGATAGCTAAACGGAAACTGCATGGTCTCATACAGCCCTGAGCGAACAGCTTCTTCTGCAACGCCAATTTTGTGAGCAGTAATGCCAATGTGATGTATCATTCCCTGACGCTTAAAGTCTTCCATGCATTCGTACATGCCTGTCCCGTCTCCCGGACGATAGCATTGTTCCACGCAATGGAACTGATAGATGTCAACATAATCGGTCTTAAGGTTTGACAGCGATGTTTCAAGCTGCTTTTTCATGTCATCGGGATTCTTTGCCATCGTTTTTGTGGCAATGTGGATCTTGCTTCGGACATCGTGCAGGGCAAGCCCCATCTTTTCTTCACTGTCCGAATAGGCTCGTGCAGTGTCGAAAAAAGTCATTCCACCTTCATAAGCACGCCTTAAAATGGCAATGGCAGTGTCAAAATCATCGCGTTGGATTGGCAGTGCGCCAAATGCATTCTGTGGGGAACGGATACCAGTACTTCCTAAAATTACAGCCTTCATGAGCACATTATAGCACAGGTTGCAAAAAATATGCTAGAATCAATAACTGCCGTTCGCACAACACGTTACCGAACGGTTCCCATTTCGTTTAATAAGGACCCAATATGACAGAAGAAGAAAAAGCCTGGCTGTTTGACGGAATCGAACAGCTTCTTTCCATATATAACCGCCTGAATCCTATTCACGATGACGGAACGTTTGATGCGACCGCCGTAAAGCAATGCATTGCAGAAATGACGGACTGCATCTTGCAGGACAAAGCAGAGTCTTCGGTCTTTGCACAATGGATGACGGAACAAAGCGATTTTATGAAGTCGCCCGCCTCAACTCATTTTCATGGCAATGTTGAAGCAGGGCTTGCAGCTCATTCCCTGAAAGTGCTGCATCAGGCATTGTGCTTTGCCCGCCCCATTATGGAAAATTTCTGGCAGTGCAAGCTCAAGGACTGCTACACGATTTCGGCAGAAGACATCTTTGTCAGTGCCATAGCCCACGATTTTTGCAAGGCAGATACCTATCGCATTGAGTACCGCAATCAAAAAGACATCTTTGGCAACTGGAAAAAGGTGCCCAATTACAAAACCCGTTCCGATTCCCGCAATCTTGGACACGGCAATGAATCCGTGCTCCGACTGCTGGCACTCATGCCGTCATTCATCAAAAAGCGTCATGTCATAGAAGCCATAAGCCGGCACATGGGCTTTTCCGACTTGTCGGATTCCGAAAGCTACAACTATTCCAATTTCCTGCAGAACCCGCTTGTCATTCTGATTCAACTGGCAGACGAAACGGCTGCCCAGTGGTACAACCTGTAGTCGATTATGACTGTTGTAGTGTACAGCACCAATTCAAATGTATACAAGGGTGCTGATTTCGACATAGAAACGTTTCCACTGCATGCCCAGCAATGGCAAAAGCTTGCACAGTCTCACCCCGAGCATCAGTTCATCATTGTAACGCAGATGCCGGGAATGTTCCTGCTGGACTTAATGCAAAACGATATTGCTCACACGGCAGATGGCATCACCTATATCGTGTGTGAAGAATCTGATGCCGAATCATTTGCCCAGCGCATCATTTCGTGCAAACCGGACATTGCAGTTGCCGCAACATTCTGGGTAACACCCTATGACTGGCTGGGAATTCAAGACGGTATGATTGCCGCCATTCTTGCAAGACACGGCATCAAAACCATTTGCCATCCTGCAAGCGTCTCCTTGACATGTTTTGATAAATTCCGCACGCATCAAGAACTGAAAAAGATGGGAATGACAGTCGCCGATGCCGTGTATGTGCACCATGAACTGTACTGGTGCGAACGGAGCAAGCGCGAGCTGAAAACAAATGTGTACAAGAACTACGTCCTGCATCAGATTCAGAACATGAACTATCCTGTGGTCATCAAAGATACGGTAGGGCTCAGTTCCTACGGCATGGAAGTCGCCGTGAGTTACAAGCAGGCAGTCCACTACCTGAATTTGGGGCGCACGAATTCTGACCGCCTTGTTGAAGAATATATCGATGGCATTCCCTTCGGCACGGAAATCTACGGCACGAACGGAATGTACGAGGTAATGCCGCCATTCATGTTTTCCGTAAACAGGTACGGCATTACAAGCCCCAAGCAAAGCGTAAAGATTGGTCCCGTCCTGTCAGAGCGATACTGCGTACATGCCCTGCAGAACATGCTGAAAGAACTTGCCTGCAAGATGGGATTCAGCGGTGTAGCTCAGGTTGACTTGATTTTTAAAGACGGAACATGGTACATCATAGAAATCAATCCACGCCTTTCGGGCATGACCGAAACATACGCAGCAGCCCTTGGACGCTCCGTACCAAGCCTGCTGCTTGACATTGCCTGCGGACACCCTATTGCAAAAGCTCCGCCAGGCAGCTTGAACCATGTCTTAAATTATGTCTGCAACATAAAGCTTCCCCTCCTTTCAAAAGAGCAGATGAATTCCCTGCACGCAGAACACAGCGTGCTGTATCTTCATCAGATGCACAACCTTGCAGCAAAGCAGGAGCGCGAAAAGGGGTACTGCGAGGCTGTCATTGGCGGCGTGCAGTCCATGCAACATCTATCAACGCTCATTGACTCGTTTGCATCTCGCTATCCCGACATGGTAGAACCGGAATTCGTGCATACGGCAAAAGACATGATGGCACAGTGCGGTGCCTGATTTCACACTTTAGGCAATCGGCGCCCATTTATGAAACCATGGGGCACGAGTGTTGTTATCTGTAGGAAGCCTCTAAAAACTGGTCGAAATCTCAGCTGGCAAGACATTTTTTAGAGGCAACTCTGAAAGTGCAACGAGGTGTCATATATGAAGAAAATTCTTTCTGGTATGCTTGCAGTATTGTTTGCCCATGTTCTGTCCGCCCAGACTGCAGGATCTATAAAAATGAATGTACAAAACACGGCTGGAACTCTATCTGATGACTCTCGCTGTCCTGTCAGAATGAGCAGCATGAGTGCTGACGTACAGGTTATGGGAAACATTGCCGTAACGACGGTAGACATGATTTTTAGCAATGACACGAACCGTGTTCTGGAAGGTGAATTTGAATTTCCTCTTGGTGAAAATGAAAGCATAGTGGGATATGCCCTTGACATAAACGGAAAGATGAGACAGGGCGTTGTCGTTGAAAAAGACAAGGGGCGGCAGGTTTTTGAAGCCGTTGTCCGTCAGGGAATTGACCCCGGACTCGTTGAAATGACGGCTGGCAACAATTTTAAAACACGTGTGTATCCCATTCCTGCAAGGGGAAGCCGTCATGTGCAGCTGACCTATCAGAGTGAGCTTAAAAGCGCCCCTGCAAAAGACGGCAGAATGTACGTGTATTCCGCACTGTCTTCGGATGTGCTTGACAGCTTTGACTTTACCATAACGATTCTCAATAACAAACAGCCTGCATTCATCACGAATGCGACATTCCTCACGGATGCGCCCCCCTCTAATAATGCAGTCCTTTCACTTAACGACATGGATGCAGGTTATACGGCTCACTTTTCCCGAAGGAACACCGCTGTAACGCAGCCAGTATCAATTGCCATTCCTGATGCATACGCATCCTATGACTCTCAGTCAGATCGCAATCCCATTTTCATGCAGGACATCGGCAAAGATACGTTTTTTTATTATTACATGCCGCTTAAGGGAACGGGCATCGCAAAGAAATTACCAAAAACGCTTGCGGTATACTATGATGTATCAGCATCATTAGATGTTACATCAGGAGCAAAGCGGAACTTTACGGCTGAACTCTTACTGCTCCAGCACTATTTGGAAAAACTCGACACCCCTACGGTAACATTCATCCCGTTCAGCAATGTGCTTCACGAAGCCAGGCAGTTTTCTGGCAGTGCCGAACGCATTGTACAGAGCATAAAGGATTATGTGCTGGAATTGGGTTTTGATGGTGCAACGAATCTTGATTACAATTTTGCATCTCTCTTTCCAGCCGACGAAGTGTTCGTATTTACCGATGGCATTGGCACCTGGGTCGATGCAGAAACAGAAAAGGTTGCTGTGCGCCGTCCTGGAAAAATGCCGGCAGTAAACGTTGTCAACTCTTCTGCTATTGCAGACCATGCATGGCTCAACAGGATTGCCCGTGAAAATGGAGGCGTGTACATCAATCTTGAACGAGGAAATGGAAAAGAAGCTTTGAACGAAGCCAGTGCTTTGGAAAGCCTTATGCAGGAACCTTATCGAATCATTCGTGCAGACTATGATGGCACTGCAATAACAGACGTATTTCCTTTGGACGGAAGCGTTGTCAGTGGGGACTTTGCGTTAACGGGAAAACTAGTGCGCAAGCAGGGAACTGTCACTTTGCATTTCGGACATGGTACGCAGGTAGAACAGAGCGTAATGCTTTCACTGAGTACAGCAGACGGTACTTACACTTCCCATGTAGCACGACAATGGGCAACGTGCAAGATACAAGCCCTTGGCATAGACTATGAAGCAAACCGCCCTGCAATTATAGAACTGTCAAAAAAGTTTGGCATCGTCACAAAAGACACCTCACTGATTGTTCTTGACAGCGTGCAGGACTACGTGCGCTATGGCATTGTTCCTCCTGATGAACTCAAGGCAGAATATGACCGCCTTGTTTCTCGACAGTCAAGCGGTGCAAAGCCAGCAACAAACGGAACAGCGTCAGGCATTCCGCAAAGCGTATATGCACGATTTGAAGAATTCCGCACATGGTGGAACACGAACATTCAGGACTTCAAAAAGAAAAAGAAGGGCAAAGAGGAACCAATTCCTATTCCTCGCCGTCCAGTAGTTCCGCTGAATGAAACATCAAGTGCATCTGAAGCCGATGCTGTTGAAGCCGTTGAATATGAACAGTCATTCTATTCCGTAGATGCAATGGCAGCTCCTGTTATTGAAAGCGAGCCAGAAACCATATCTTCTGCACAAAGTGCTGCACATAGTGCAACATCCCCACGGGCATCCATACGCGTTCAGTCCAACAGGGCAATGGCATCAACCGAAGCTCGCAGCACCGTCAGTTCTGCAAAAAGCGCAGGAGCATCAAGCAGCAGTGCGCGTGGAAACGAACCTTTGGTACAGCTTCAGGCATGGAGTCCTGATGCTGCATACCTTTCGGCTCTTAAACGTGCACCAGCATCTGCAATGCATTCGACCTATCTTGATTTGAAAAAGCAATACGGAAATGCTCCTGCCTTTTACATGGAAGTGTCCGATTATTTTGCAGAAGAGGGCATGACGGATGAAAGCCTCCGCATTTTGTCAAATCTTGCAGAACTGGAACTTGAAAATTCAGACATTCTGCGGGCACTGGCAAACAAGCTTGTAGAGAAAAACAGGTATGCACTTGCAGTCCCCGTATTTGAAAAACTCGTCCGCATCAGAAATGAAATCCCCCAGTTCTACCGCGACTTGGGCATGGCATACTATCATGCAGGATTCATCCAAAAAGCTGTTGATACGCTGTATGCCGTTGCATGCAAGCAATGGGACGGACGTTTTGCAGATGTGCAGCAAATTGCATTGAACGATATGAACGCCATCATTGCAGAACATGCAGGCAATGTGGATGTCAGTGCCATTGACAGAAAGCTGTTGCAGAACTTTGACATGGATGTGCGCATTGTCCTTACGTGGAACACGGACAACTGCGATGTAGACCTGTGGGTTACGGACGCAGACGGCGAAAAATGCTTCTACGGCAACAAGCTGACTGCAAACGGAGGTCGCATGTCACGGGACTTTACCCAAGGCTACGGACCTGAGGAATTCTGCATCCGTACAGCTCCTCGCGGAGTGCTCAAGATAGAGGCAAACTACTACGGCAACCATCAGCAAAAGCTTTTGCAGCCAGTAACGGTGCAGGCGGAAGTATACACGAATTTTGGCAGGAACACCCAAAAGCGTCAGGTGCTTACGCTCCAGCTGGATTCCGTAAAGCAGACGTTCTTTATCGGCAATGTAGAGTGGTAATGCGAACCTGCAACGGGAACAGGCGGCTCCATTGTCTTTTACGGTACTTTTTACTATACTAAAGGGACTTTTCAATCTCTATTATGTAAGGAGTAACGTATGCAAGGTACATTCTGGTCGCTTGTTCCTGCCATTGTTGCCATAGTTTTGGCATTGCTGACTAAAGAGGCGTACAGTTCGCTGTTTATTGGCATTATTATGGGAGGCCTGTTTTTTTCAGGCTTTCATTTTACCGGTACACTGACACATATATTCAAGGAAGGTCTGGTAGCTCAACTTTCCGATCCCTACAACGTGGGAATTCTGGTGTTCCTCGTCTTTTTAGGCATTATCGTCAGCCTCATGAACAAAGCTGGCGGTTCTACAGCATTCGGCAAATGGGCTGCTGACCATGTAAAAAGCCGAGTCGGAGTTCAGCTTGCAACAATCCTGCTGGGCATACTCATTTTCATAGACGATTACTTTAACTGCCTTACTGTCGGAAGTGTCATGCGCCCTGTGACCGACAGGCAGAAGGTTTCCCGTGCAAAGCTTGCCTATCTCATAGACTCTACGGCAGCACCTGTCTGCATCATTGCACCTATTTCTTCATGGGCAGCTGCCGTTTCAGGCTTTGCTCCAGAGGGAACAAATGGACTGCTCCTTTTCATTCGCGCCATTCCATACAACTACTACGCAATTCTTACCATCATCATGATGGTATTCCTCGCCGTGTTCAAGCTGGACTATGGTCCTATGGCAATTCATGAAGAAAATGCAAAAAAAGGAGACCTGTTTACCGTGGCAACACAGAACGATAGGACAGATTCTTCTGCCGTTGTAGGAAACGGCAAAGTGATAGACCTTGTACTTCCTATTATTGTGCTGATTGTTTCATGCGTTATCGGCATGATTTATACGGGTGGATTTTTTTCCGGCGAAAGCTTCATCAACTCTTTTGCAAACAGTGATGCTTCTGTAGGTCTTGTACTCGGTTCGTTCGGAGGTCTTGTCGTTACATTCGTGTTCTACATTGTACGCCGCGTGCTTCCGTTCAAGGAATGCATGAGCTGCATTACGGAAGGATTCAAGGCCATGGTACCTGCCATCACCATTCTTGCATTGGCATGGACGCTTAAGGGCATGACAGATTCATTGGGTGCTGCTTCGTATGTAGCCGGCATTGTTGCAAAGACTGCTGGCGGGCTCTTGTATTTCCTGCCTGCCGTTGTGTTTGTCATTGCCTGTCTGCTTGCATTTGCAACAGGCACAAGCTGGGGAACATTCGGAATCCTCATTCCTATTACGCTGAATGTATTCCCTCTGTCAGACGGAAATCCTCTTTCCATAATCTGCGTCTCTGCCTGCATGGCCGGTGCTGTGTGCGGTGATCACTGCTCTCCTATTTCTGATACGACCATCATGTCGTCGGCAGGTGCAAAGTGTGACCACTTGACGCATGTTTCAACCCAATTGCAGTACGCAATATCTGTCGCAATCGTTTCGTTTGTGACATACATCATTGCGGCATTCATAAAGAATGCTGCCGTATCGCTGTTCATTGGCATCGTGCTCATGATTGCTTTCTTGAGTGTCGTAAAGAAGATTTCTGCAAAAAAATAACGAAAAAGAGTTAAAGCGGGAGGCTCTATGAATATTCAAAAGGCAATGCGCGTGCGGTCAGAATTAAAGGCGGCGGCGGCAAAGCTGTATATGATGATGGAAAATGTTCCCTACGTCATTTCGTTTGAAAACGAAGCAGCCGACGAGGAAAAGCTTGCGGAAAAGCGGAACGAAAAGCTGAAAAAACTTGACGGACTTTCGTATGGTGATGCCGTCAAAAAGCTTTTTGCACTGACAGATGCATGTCTTTCCCTAAACATGGCAATCGAAGCTGCAAACCGAAAGGGACATGAGCTTTTATTTAAGGAAACTGCCGTAAAGTCCAAGCTGAATTACATTGAGCGACTGCTCGAAAAAGAGCGGAACATTGCAGCTGTTTCAACAGAAAACCGCATTGATTACAGCGAAACCGATGCAAAGGGAAACTTTAAGCACATAGATGTGACGCTGTACAATTATCCAATGGTAGACGATTCAGTTTTGAACATGAGCCTTGTCCAGATGCGAAAAAAGCTGGACAAAGAACTGGAAGCTGTCCGTGATGAAATTGCGGTATTCAATGCAACACAGGCCGTTGCATGGGAAATGCCGGAAGACTTGCTGTAAAAATGCTGTTTTGCCGGACGGTGCACGTGTGCAATCGGTTCGGCGGAGCATTGTTTGGCTGCGGTTTCGTTTCTGAAGGGGCAAGCTTTTGCTTGCTTCAAAAGAAATGATTTTTCAGAATTGATGTATTGCTTTTGAAAAAAAGCGATGCATTATGTCATCTGATGATGAATCAGAATAGACAATTGCCTTTAAGATGGAGTTGCAGACTGCGGCATGACTGTGGTACTGCACTCCCGTACTGCCAACACTCTATCTCTTTATCGCTTTATGTTTTTGAATACTTGAGGTTTGAGATTTGCGGCATTTCAACAATGAAACCTTGCATTGCTCCATCATTGCAACATTACAATTGCATGTCTGAAAAATGCCGCAGCCCGCACTGGCAGAACTATCTGCCAGTGCGTTTTTTTCATGCTGGCATTACATGCTAGTACAACGTGTAGGATTCAACATCAAGAACAGCGTTGCCGTTGGCATGGAATGAAATTCCTTGTGCAGAAGTGTCTGTATAGAGTACGGCAGTCATGACTTGCTCGCCCCCGTTGATGAACACTTCAACACTGTATGTGTCAATGACAATCCTCAGGTTCAGCTCCTTTTCCGTATTCAGAATGTCGCATTCCTGCATGTGCACGATTGCTCTGTGGGAACCTGCATGTCTTCTGTCCATGTACAGCTTGTGCTCATGAGCCAGATATACAATGTCAGTATATTGCGTTCCATTGTCTGCAAGCCGTATGCGCAGTGAATGCAATGGCTGCTCAGGGCTTTCCTGTCGCACAGTAAGATCCATGTCCACGTTCCTTCCCTGCAAGCCGTCTAGCTGTTGTGTCCCTGTAAAATGCAAGTCCGTACATATTGCAGCAGGATGACGCAACGCCTTCAACTCTCGAATCGGCTGCTGGCACAGTCTTCCGTTCCGTATGGTCAATTCCCGAGGCAGACTCATTTGCGTTGCCCATTTTCCACCTTCGCGTATGGAGCAGGCATCCCAGTTCTGCATCCAGCCCAGCATGATTCGTCTTCCGTCTGGTGCAAGGACTGTTTGCATGGCATAGAAATCTATGCCGCTGTCTACCGTCTGTACATGTTGTTCTGCAAACGTTCCCGTCTTTTCATCGAAAGCCCCCAGAATGCACAGCGTGCCGTTTCCGTTGTGAAACTCACCCGATGCAGTCATGTCCTGAGGACTGACCAGCAGCACGTGCATGCCTTCAAGTTCAAAAAAATCAGGACATTCCCACATTCTGCCATATCTGTGGTTGTTGGATGCAAGCACCTTCCAGAATTTCCAGTCAAAGCCATCTTTACTGGTGTAAAGCAGAATCTGCCCGCTTTCATCTTCTGTAAGGCTTGCTACGGCACAGCAATAGCCTCCGTCTGAGCACTTCCATATTTTGGGATCCCGAAAGTCATGCCTACTGGCCTTACCGGGAATCATGGCAGTGTCAATCACGGGGTTTGCATCTATTTTCTGATAATCAGTTCCGTTACCCACGGCAATGCACTGCACCTGCATGTCTCGCATCTGTCCGTCACTCTGCTTTTCCCTGTACACTCCCGTGTACAAAAGCAGCTGACGGCCATCATCAAGCTCGACTGCACTACCAGAAAAACATCCTGCCTCATCATAAGGGGCATCGGGAGCAAGAGCGGCCGGCGCGTATTCCCAGTGGAGCAGGTCAGAACTGACTGCATGTCCCCAGTGCATGGAATCCCAATGCGTAACATACGGATTGTACTGGAAAAAGAGATGGAACTTTCCCTTATACCATGAAAATCCGTTGGGGTCATTCATCCATCCGCACGGAGGTGTCAGATGAAAAGAAGGACGCTCCTGCACCGTAATGTGCTGCATTGTCTCCTGTTCGTACTGTCTTGCCTTTTGTAGTAATCCGCTCATCGTATTCCTCTGTAATGCTTTTCCTGTTAGTTTCCCATGCTTGAATAGTATGCATCAAGATACTTCTGGAATATGTCAATCATCTTTGACAGCTTGTATGAATCAAGCTTTTTGCAGAAAGCATCCCAGTCCTGATCAGTGAATCCATTCATGACCCAGTCAGACTTTGCGGCATTGATTGCCTTTGTAACATCTGCCTGAATGTTTGAAACTTCTTCCGTGTCTTCGCGTGTCATGAATACATTTGGATACACGTATTTTGTGTGGATGTCCGGTGTATAAAATTCTTTAATCCAGTCCAACCGGTACTGAGCATCATCAGGGCACGTAACGTATGTTCCGTAGTATTCGTCAAGAATGGCAAGAGGACCGTTTACAGATTCAGCCTCACGAACTTCTACAGGAGAAGCATCTCCCAACGGAGCGTGTCGGAGCATGTCCTTTCCTGCGCTGTTCTTTCCAAGGACAAAGATGTCAAAGTCATCGTCTTCGCCGTATGTACCCCAGTTGTTCTGTGGTGACTGGAATGGATCATACATCTGGTCAAGCCATGCACAAACCAAAGCAGGCTTCTTTGCAACGGCAGTTACGACACACCGGCCTCTGTCAAATCCACTGGTAAATGAACCGTTCTGCGGTGTAAGGTTTCTTGTGTCGGCAGTAAGAACAGGAAGCGGAACCCAATCTGCAATGTTTGCCACATTAGCCACATCCCAGCTGAAACATACTCCGTATCTACCTGACTTTCCCTTTGAAACATACGTTGACCATTCCTGAGTGAATGCTTCTGGATCTATCAGTCCCTGCTCGTATAGGCTGTGGAGCCATTTTGTTCCCTTCTTGAATCCTTCCTGTGTAGCACTGCAAATGACTTTCCTGCTGTCCGTAACGGCAATGTGCTTTCCCTTGTCGGCATCTCCATAGCCTTCGCCAAACCCGTTGATGAGCACGAACGGATCCTGTCCGCCATCGTTCATGATGAATGACATCGGAATGATGCTTCCGTCGATGTGGAACTCTTTCTGAAGGCGTGCGGCATTGTTCTTGAATGCAACAAGAGTCTTTTCAAATTCGTCTGTAGTAGACGGAATTGGCAAGCCCAAAAAGTCAAGCCACTTTTTGTTTATAAAGCTCATGTTGTCAATGACCTGAATGGCTTCTTTTCCTGAACCGAGCTGTTCAATCCAAGGCAATGCCCAGATGTGTCCGTTGGAATCAGTACACATGGCACGGTATTCCGGATATTTGTCAAACACTGCCTTAAGATTTGGCATGTATGCATCTATGTAGCCTTCAAGAGGAATGATGATTCCCTGGTCTGCATATTTCAAAAGGCTGCTGTCATTAAAGCTTGCATTGAAAACAAAATCGGCAAGAGTCTTTGGGTTTGCCATGGCAAGCGTAATCTTGTCGTTCCACTGGTCGCTCTGAATGGCACTCCACTTTATTTCTACATTTGTCTTTTCCTGCAGACGCTTAAAGATGGTTCTTTTGTTTGGATCAGATTCCGTGTTTGCAGGAAAGCTAGTAAGACCTGTCAGAACAGTCTTTTCTTTGAGAGGAAAAGTCAGTGTCGTCTTGTCTACTTCCTGAACTTCTCCGCTATTCAATGCAGGGGATTTTCCTCCGCATCCTGTCAGCATTGCGGCAATTGCAGTTGTCATGGCTGCTGCTGCACAAACCTTTTTTACTGCCACTTTTAATTTCATAGATTCCTCCTAATTATATACACAGGGCAGACCTTATGGCCCCGCCCATTTAAATTCCAATTGCTGTCACAGAACCTCTAAGAACTTCAATTTCGAGAGGTTGCCTTTATCCTTTTATGGAGCCTGCAATGATGCCGTTGTCAAAGTATTTTTGGAAGAACGGATACATGACCAATAGCGGCAGACTCGAAATGATGATTGTTGCATATTTGAGCAATTCTGCAAGCTGTGCGCGAGCCGCGGTACTCTGCATGTCGGAAATCATGCCCGATTCCGGCTGGTTCTGGATAAGGATGGAGCGAAGAACCAGCTGCAAAGGTTGCTTTGCTGTGTCGTTCAAATAAATCATTGCATCAAAATAGCTGTTCCACATGCCAACGAACTGCCACAAGGCAAGTACGGTAATCAGCGGCGTACAGACGGGCAACAGTATGCGAAAGAAAAAAGTAAGGTCGTTTGCCCCATCTACATACGCAGCTTCGTGCAGTTCTTTCGGGATCCCCCTGTAGAATGTCCGTGCGATAATCATGTTCCAGACGCTGAACGCACCGGGAAGGATGACCGCCCACATGCTGTTGAGCAGCCCCATGTTGCTTATGAGCAGGTAGGTCGGAATGAGACCGCCGCCAAAGAACATGGTGATAACGAAAATGACGTTGAAGAATTTTCTGCCCACAAAGTTCGGACTGGACATTGGATAGGCGGCCAGCATTGTTACTGATACCGAAACAACCGTAAACAGCACGGAATATACTATGGCATTTCGGAACCCCGTCCAAATTGCCTTGTTTGACAATACCCGTTTGTATGCAGTGAGCGTCCATTTGCTAAAGTCCGTAGTGATGCCGCTGTTCTGGAGCGTTATAGGGTCAATGAATGATGCAATGACAATGTATATCATTGGAATGATGATTGCTGCCACGAATGCTCCCAGCAAAATGTACCCTGAACCAATGATGAGCTTGTCTTTCCATGAAACATGTATGAACCGCCGTATGTCTCTTCTTTCACTCTTTGTCATGGTAGCCTCCATTACAGTCCCTGATCATCGTTTATCTTTGAAACGATTTTATTTACTATAATCAGCATGATTACGTTTATGACCGTGTTGAACAGTCCGACTGCCGTAGAAAAACTGTAGTCTCCGTCGAGCAGACCTTTCTTGTATACATACGTTGCTATTATTTCAGAGCTGGCAAGGTTCAAGTCAGTCTGAAGGGCAAAGGCTTTTTCAAAACCGATGCTCATGATGTTTCCTGCCTGCAGGATAAACTGAATGACAACAATGTCCTTGATGGCAGGCCATTCAACCACTTGAATTTCCTGCAAGAGGTTTGCACCGTCCAGTACGGCGGCTTCCCTCAGTTCCTGATTGACACCGGACAGCGCAGCCGTGTACATGATGGAAGCCCATCCTGCCCCCTGCCATATTCCGCTGGCAATGTATATGGTACGGAACGCCCCAGGCATTGTCATAAAGTTGAGCTGTGTCGAAAGAAAGTTGTTGACAGGTCCCGTAACGGAAAGCATGATGCGCACAATGCCGCAGACTACGATGACTGATACGAAATTCGGCATGTACAGTACCAGCTGAATGTTGCGCTTTATGCCGTGGCTTTGTATGCGATTTAAAAGCAGGGCAAGAATTATGGGAACGGGAAATCCCCATAAAAGTCCAAAGATGCTGAGCTTTAGTGTGTTGGACAGATAGGAAAGGAAATCTGGTGACGAAAGGAAACGCGCAAAGTGTTTGAATCCCACCCATCTGCTTCCGAGCAATCCCCGAATCGGATTGTAGTCCTGGAATGCAATGAGGATGCCTCCCATGGGAATGTACCGGAAAATAATTGTAAGTGCAAATGCAGGAAGCATAAAGATGACATACAGCTGCCAGTGCTGCTGTATATATAGAAGCTTTCTTGATTTCATGCACTCCTCCTTTTTTTATTGTAATGTGTGCATTTGTGAAAACATATTGTTACACTCTTGAAAATAGTGTAAAAGTGAATTAGGCAGTTGTCAAGTAAAATTTTTACATTTTTTTGCATTTGTGCATAAACAAGCACAATATATGAGAAAATTATGTAAAAAAACATTTTACATGTAAAATTTATATGTGCATTTGACACAATTTATGTTATGGATTACACTTTTAGTATGGCAAAAGTAACAATTCAAGATATAGCCAGTGAACTGGGGCTCTCGCGAAACACGGTTTCAAAGGCAATTAACAATACGGGCATACTTGCAGAATCGACAAGACAACTCATACTCAAAAAAGCTTCTGAAATGGGATACAAGACATTTCTGCCAGCTGAACCCCATGCCGATTCTCCAGCTTCCGTAGGGGAACTGGTGCTTTTTACCGCCGCAGCATTGAATGCATCCCATTTTTCAACCAAAATGCTGGATGAAATGCAACAGGAAGCATCCGTACTTGGCTACGGATTTACAATATACCGCATCATGCCCAAGGAGCTTGAAGACTGCCGGCTTCCTGCAAACTTTGATGCGGGAAGAGCTGTCGGAATTTTCTGTGTCGAAATGTTCAACATGCAGTACAGCCACATGATATGTTCTTTGGGCATTCCTGTCGTATTTGTCGATACGGCCGTTTCTGTAGATGAAGAACCGCTGCCAGCAGATGTCCTGCTCATGGAAAACAAACGCGGCATCTATTCCTTTGTAAAGAAAATGGTGCTGTGCGGCAAAACGGACATGGGATTCGTAGGAGAATCATTGCACTGCATGTCCTTTTACGAACGCAGCGATGCCTTTCTGGGCGCATTGAGGCTCTTTAAGATTCCTTTTAATGAAGAATGGATATTTGACAGTTTGTCTCAAGGCCTTGCGTATCCGAAACACGAAGACTATCTTCGATTTTTGGAGGAACGGTTCAAAAGCTGTTCCCGGTTGCCGAAAGTCCTTGTCTGTGCAAATGACTTTGTTGCCATAGACGTGCTCCACGTCTTTAAGAAAATCGGCATCAGAGTGCCGGAAGACATACTGCTCTGCGGTTTTGACGATTCCCCCGAAGCAAGTCTTATTACCCCAGCTCTCACGACTGTGCGCATTCATGCCAGAGACATGGGAAAGGAAGCCGTCAGCCTTTTGTTTTCGCGGATAAAACAGCCTTCAATGAAATTCCGCACGGTGTACGTTCAGACTGACCTTGTGTGCCGAGCATCGACAGAAGGAAATTCCTAAACCAGTCAAATGCACAGGCTTGATCACGGATTGCCACGTAGTCATTCCCCGCTGACAGGCTCGAACATGCGAGTGGCAAAAACGTGTTTGTAGATTAAACTTGATGCCAGAAAGCCTCTTTTTTCCGCCAGAAAAAAAAATTTTCCCGTTAGAAAAAAAAATTTATCTGCCAGAAAAAAAAATTTTTCCGCCAGAAAAAATTTTTTTTCTGGCGGAAAAATAATTCTGATTCCGAACACCTGTTCCGCCCCCTTTTCGAGCATTTTTTTCTTGAGAAAACCTTGATTTTTCACAGGCATTTTTATACAGTTTTGGCAAAGAAGTTGCCTCGGGGGCACAGGTTGCCGCACCAGAACCGACCTGCAAAGATTGAAATGACGATGGGGCTTGCCATGCACAGAATGGCAACCAGCGCAAGTCGGAAATCGAACAGGCTTGCAACGACCATCGCTATCAAAATGACAAAAGACCAATGTTTCCAAAACGCAAATAGTTTTCCAAGTAGTGTTTTCATGCCGCAATCTTACGACACGCAAAAGAAAACGTCTGTGACAAAATCACACAAAGATTTAAACTGTAACAAACCTAAAAAAGCTGTTGTTATTTATTAAAGTAGGATATACAATTTATGTAGGCAACCTTAGGATTGCCGCGAGTTTTGAATCCTTGCAACGAAGTTGTGACAACTTTGGTGTTCAATTACGGAATTCAAAACAGAGCTCTTTCAAAGTTACCTTATTATAGAAAGAAGAATACAAGGAGACTTCAATGCGTTTTATGAGAAATGTTCAGCATCTGTTGCTACCGCTGCTCGTTCCTGTTGTCTTTGCAGGATGCGTCAGCTCCCACCCGGACACGCCAAAGGCAAATACTACAGCCCTTGCACAGCAAAGTTCAAAGCCTACTGCAGCTTCGTATCAGGGGCTTAAGCGAAAGGTTGCCATTGCACGATTTTCAAACGAAACGGAATATGCAAAAGGAGCTTTCTACGACAAGAACAATGATCCATTGGGAAAGCAAGCCGTAGACATCCTTTCCACAAAACTGACGTCATCAGGAAAATTCATCCTTCTGGAGCGTTCCGATGCGGAGCTCATAGAAAAAGAGCTGAAATATTCAGGACAGAGCGAAGCTGCACAGAAAGTCGGTGCAGACTACCTTATCATCGGTTCCGTCACGGAGTTTGGACGCAAGAATACGGGTGAAACGGGCATATTCACCCAGACAAAGCGGCAGATTGTACAGGCTGGCGTCAGCATCAGGCTTGTAGACGTTTCCACGGGCGAAGTCATCTATGCAGAAGAAGGCAAGGGAGAAGCAGAAACAGAAGCTTCTACGGTGCTCGGCTTTGGTGGTCAGGCAGGATACGATGCCACGCTCAGCGACAAGGCTATCAGTGCCGCCATTTCCCAGCTGGTCGAAAACGTCATCAACAAGTGCATGGACAATCCCTGGAAATCATACATCCTTTCAAACGATGCCGACGGCATGATTATTGCAGGCGGCGCAAAGCAGGGCGTCAAGCCGGGCAACGTGTTCCAGGTCTATCAGAGGGGAAAGAAAGTCAAGAACCCTCAGACGGGAATGGACATGGAACTGCCGGGAAAACAGATTGGCTCGGTAACGGTCGTTTCTACAGGGGGTTCTACGGTTACCAACGAATATTCCTATGTTCAGTATTCCGGTTCACCGATAGATTCATCAAAACTTTCAGATTATGAAATAAGGGGCAAATAACATGAAAAAGCACGGTTTGTTAGGATGCATTGCACTCATCGCACTGGTCGTAGCAGCAGCATTCTTTTCCAGCTGCGAAAGTCCTCGCTCTGCATCTTATGGACTTCCTGACGTTGGATACGTTCAGTTTGTCAGTTCTACAAAATACAAGAATGTAACGGCTGTCTTTGACGATGACGTCCGCATAACGGCAAAGGTAAACAGTGCCGAAGACAGGACTATCGAAAACGACAGCAACTATGCCGTTACAACGGGAAGACACAGTGTGCAGGTATTCGATTCCAAAGGTACGCTGCTTGTGTCCAAAGACATATTCGTATCTGCACAGGAAATTAAAGTCATTTATTTGCCATGAAAAGACTCCGAATCGTTCTTTCTGCATGTGTATTGAGCCTCGCATTCTGTGTTCCGGCGGCATCTGAGACGCTGTACAGCTGGTACGGCTATCAGGACAAGTCCTACCGGTACCTTAAAAAGAATGACGCGGCTTCGTACAAAAATTTGGTTCAGTGCTACGAAAGCATCATCAAAAACCAAAAGATGGGGCGCAAGACTGTGCCACCGGGAATCTATGCGGACTATGGCTGGCTGCTCATAAAGAACGGAGACAAGGAAAAGGGTATTGCAATGCTGAAAAAAGAGATGGAACTGTACCCGGAATCGAGCGTATTCATCAACAGGATACTTCAGAGGTTTACTGATGAACAGAAAAAGTAGTTTTCACCCGCTGTTCCTTGCACTGTCAGTACTAATGCTTGCCTCTTGCCTTTCCTCATGCCTTTCCTTCGATTTTGGCGGCACGTACGAGCGTCCGACAAAAGGCAGCACGTATGCACAGCTGTACAGTGAAGATCCTGTGGTGATGCTCATCATGCCGCCAATCAACAACAGTTCAAACGTAGATGCAAAGGATTTTTTCTATTCTACACTGAACGTTCCCATTGCAGATGCCGGATACTACGTGCTTCCGCCATACCTTACGCTGGAAACGTTGCAGAGGGAAAGTGCCTACGATGCAGAACTGTTTTTGGACAAAGACCTGTCTAAATTCAGGGAAATATTCGGAGCTGACGTGGCAGTCTTTACCATCATAAAGTCGTGGAACAAGAGCATGCTGGACTACAGCGTTACCGTTCAGATTGACTACGTGTTCAGATCTACGAAAACAAACGAAACGCTGTACAAAAAGAGCGGCACGGTACAGGCAGACTCTTCGCTGCAACTGACGGATGATGACAGCTTTCTGGGCTTTCTTGTGAATGTTGTGGCAAGTTCCATATCGACTGCCGTTACAGATTTTGTAGACATGGCAGTAAAGTGCAACAACAAGGCTCTCGCTGACATTCCGCGCGGAAAATACAGCGCGCGCTATGGACAAGACAAAGATGACAGTCCTGGCAGCAGTAACGTTACCATCACCATTCCAGACAACTAGTGCAGCAGCCTGCCGACAACCGGCAGGTCTACCGACTTCTTGACACATTGACGAATAATGTCAAATAGGAGTACAATAGAGGCACATCGCATTTTAGGGTTGCCCCTGGAGCAGACAGTTGCAGAGGGCGACTCTTCAGGAGAACACCATGGTAATTAAACCAATGATTCGCAGCAATATCTGCATAAACTCACACCCAGTAGGATGTGCAAAAGAAACAGAGAGACAAATTGCCTATGCACGTGCACAAAAGGCAAAGCGTGCAATAAAAACAGTAAAAGAGGGTGGCAACGGTCCGAAAACAGTGCTGGTGCTGGGATGCTCAACAGGCTACGGTCTTGGAAGCAGGATCACAGCTGCATTTGAATATGGAGCCGACACTATTGGAGTTTCCTTTGAAAAGGAAGCCTCGGACAAGCGTGGAGGAACTCCTGGATGGTACAACAACAAGGCTTTCGATCGGGAAGCACAGAAAGAAGGTTTGCAGACTGTCACCATCAATGCCGATGCATACAGCGATGAATGCCGCCAGACTGTCATTGAGCAGGTAAAGGCGTGGGGCAGGAAATTTGACCTTATCATATACAGCCTTGCAAGCCCCGTCCGCACGGATCCTGACACAAAGGTCATGTACCGCTCTGTCATCAAGCCAGTAGGCAAGCCGTACGGAGGAGCAGCCCTTGACATGATGACGGGAAAGCTTTCCGAAATGACGGCAGAACCTGCAGAAGGGGATGAAATTCCAAACACAGTAAAGGTCATGGGCGGAGAAGACTGGGAACGCTGGCTCAAACAGTTATCCGAAGCAGACGTTCTTGCACAGGGCTGCAGAACGGTTGCCTATTCATACATCGGTCCAAAGCTGTCACATCCTATCTACCGCGACGGAACAATCGGTGCTGCAAAAAAAGATTTGGAAGAACGTGCTCACAACATCGACAAAGCACTGAAGACCATTGGCGGTGCAGCATACGTCAGTGTAAACAAGGGGCTCATTACTCGCTCTTCTTCCGTTATTCCTATCATTGCCCTGTATCTTGGCGCACTGTTCAAGGTCATGAAGGCAAAGGGAACTCACGAAGGTTGCATTGAGCAGATGGAGCGTCTGTTTGCAGAACGCCTGTACACGGGAGCAAACAATGGAGCTGGAAACGTTCCTGTTGACAGTGAAAACAGAATCCGCATTGACGACTGGGAGCTTGCAGACGATGTTCAGGCAGAAGTAGACAAAATCATGCCGAACATAACGGAAGCAAATGTTGAACAGTCCATAGACCTTGCAGGAATCCGCCACGACTTCCTTGCCATCAATGGCTTTGATGTAGAAGGCGTTGATTATGCAAAAGACGTTGTAGATTTAACCAGCATCGACTAACATTTCTCTCATAAAAAAGAGACCGTTTGCAGGACAGTGCACCACAGTGTGCTTTGCAAACGGTCTTTTTTATTGCCCCTCGTGCAGGCATTTGATTTTTGCATGGTTTTAGTAGTCCTGGGCTAATAGTCCTGGACTAATAGTCCAATGACAGCGTAAATATGACACCGAGCAGGATTGTCGGCAAATCTTTCGTCGAGTTGAATGTGGTTTTATAGGTATAGCTTGCCCCTCCATAAATAATGGGGGCAATAAATGTCATGGTAACGTGCGAGAATGTATCGAGCGACAGACTCGGAATAAAATAGCCGGAGTTTTCGTCGAGATTCAGGTACCACTGCGTGGCAACGGAAATGTCAGACTTGGCAATGTGCCGCCATACAAAGGTCAGGGCAAGATTGTTACTACGCTTTGCATCAATGACCGTTTCGCTCGATCTGGAATCATAAATGAACTGATATTCGGCAACAAAGCCTATCTTGCCCATGTTTTCCGTAGACCACAGGCGGCTAAAGCCCCCGACAAACTTAGCGTACGATACATCTTCAAAACTGCCGCGAGGAGTATGCACTTTGCCCCACAGATTTATGTGGTTCCCAAAGATATCTGTCGTAATTTCAACACCAAAGGCTGGCTGCATAGCCTTTGTATCGGCAGAAGCCCATTTCCTTCCGAACAACTTTATGGAAAGCGGTCCCAGCGGATATTCAATGGCACCTGCATAGGACAGATACTTTGAACTCAAGTCGTCAACATTACTGCTTTTGTACATGCCCATTGCCTGAATTTGACCGCGCCCGATGGGAATCGTAAAAATGGCATCAAAGCGTTTGGTTGCTTCATGCTCCGTGTTAAACAGAACCGTTACGTCATCAGCTTCGTCATCAAGAATGTTTGTATCGAACAACAGGGAGTTTCCCCAGCTTGTAGCCGTTGCACCTGCCGTTATGTACATAAAGTCTTCCAGAATATAGTCAAAATAAAGCTGGTCAATGGTTATTTCAAAATTAGGGAATGAAGTGTATACCTGCCCTTTTACGGAAATGTCTTTTGCCGGGCGGGCTGTAAAACCGAGATAGTTTTCAAAAGAAGCAAACGGCATCAATGCATCATCGGGATATATCTTGCCGACAAGCCCCATAGATGCATTGAATGAACCGTACAGCTTGATGTTCTGCAGCAGGTCACTGGCAACCGGTGTTACTGCAGGAGGATCAGCCTGCACCTGTTCCTCCGGTACTTCGATATCTTCTGCCGATTCAAACATGCTGTCCACATCAAAGGAATCTTCTTCCTGAGCAAAAACAGCATGAGGCAAGAAAAAAATGCAAAGTGCCAGAAACAAGCAGCAGAACTGTCGCATTATTTACTGCTCATCATCTCTACATATTTCTTTGTATAGACAGTATTGCTCTGCTTTGCAAAAGAAACATTTGAAATGGATATCTGTGTCTGTTCATACTGCATCTTGTTATTGATTTTCTTGCCACGAAGATTATCAATGATAAGCATGCTGCTCGGAACAGAATGACCTTCAAATTTCTGGTACGAAGGAATGGCTGTTGTCCTTAAAAGCTGTCCGGAAAGGCTGTAATCTTCCTTTTTGCGAATAAGTCCATCATCTTCCGTAACCCACAGCTTTACTGATGGATAGTTTACATCGTCTACTTTTGCAACCAAGTCGAACACAACGCACTTGAGGCTTCCGAGTTTTTCCTTTGTTGCAGACTTAATCTTGTACTTGCCGCTATAATCCTGAGGAGTAAAGTCCGCAGTCGTTGCATTTGTTCCCTGAAGCTTTTCCTTGGAACTGGAGAATACAAACTGCTTGTCAGCCGGATCATAGAACCAGATGTTCTGGTCAAACTGAACGTAGCCCTTGCCCCTGTCAGAAGCAGGACCTGTCATGAGGATTGTATAGGATGAAGCGTCATCCCTTCTGTACATGACGGCAGTCTTTTCAGTCTTTCCCTGACCAGGCTTTTCCTGAACCAGCTTGTAGTTTGCAGCAAAGTCCGTTCCTTTGAATGCAGTTGAAGCATCCGTC
>JAFVDR010000121.1 GCA_017476165.1 Treponema sp.
ATCCGGCGGTGAAACATATCACGGAGAAAGCGTCATAAATGGCATTGCGTACCAGAGCTGCTACATTCCGCTCGAAGATGACACGGGCGAAATTGACACCATGCTTTTCATTGCAAAGAGCAAGGATGTCATTTCCCTTACAAGAAAGAATGCCCTTTCTGTGGTTATTCCATGCCTTGTTGGGCTGTGCTTGACCTTTATATTGATTGTCATATTCACTATCAATTCTACGATAAGACCATTGCTGAAAGTCAAGAATTCATTTGCAGACATTTCCACGGGAAATGCAGACCTTACCAAGCGCATTGCAGTATCTTCAGAAGATGAGATTGGCGATGTTGTCATTGGCTTCAATCGGTTTTCGGGCAAACTGCAGTCCATCATTTCTGAAGTCAAGAAATCAAAGTCCGACTTGACGGAGCAGGGAAGCAGCATGGAACATATTACAGGGGTTACGTCCAGTGCAATCATGGACATCATTAACGTCATCGATGGCGTTCGGGAACAGATTTCCAATCAGCGCGACAGTGTTGACCAGACTGCAGGTGCCGTCAACCAGATATCAACAAGCATTGCTTCCTTGAATTCCATGATAAAAGGTCAGGTTGCAAGTGTGAGCGATGCCTCTGGTGCTGTAAAGGAGATGATAGACAATATCACTTCCGTAAACTCTTCTGTAGAAAAAATGGTGAATTCTTTTTCTGAGTTGCAGGAAAACACACAGATAGGTGTAACGAAGCAACTTTCAGTAAACTCTCGTTTGCTGGAAATTGAAGCTCAGTCCAAGACGCTGGGTGATGCAAACAAGGCGATTGCCAGCATTGCAAGTCAGACAAACCTTCTTGCCATGAATGCTGCAATTGAGGCAGCCCATGCTGGTGTTGCAGGACAAGGTTTTTCTGTTGTTGCTGATGAAATCCGCAAGCTGTCGGAAACGTCTACTTCACAGTCGAAACGAATTGGACAGGAGCTTTCCAAGATTCGTGCATCCATCAATGATGTTGTTACTGCTTCGCAGGAATCGTCTGCAATGCTGTCTTCTGTGTCCGAAAAGATCAAGGATACGGATCAACTGGTATTGCAGATTCGATCTGCCATGGATGAACAGAAGTCTGGTTCCAGAAAAATCAGTAATTCTCTTGACAACATGAATAACAGTACGCAGGAAGTTCAGAGTGCTTCCATTGAGATGGAAGAGGGCAACATGCTCATTCTGGCGGAAATCAACCATTTGCAGTCTGCAACGGCTTCAATCAGAGACAGCATGGAAGAGGTTTCAGTTGGAACAAGCAAGATTGCCGATGCAGGAACATCTCTTGAAGATGTAACCGCACAGGTAAAGTCTTCCATAGATAAAATGAGTACTCAGATCGATCAGTTTGTTATCTAGGAAAATGAATCTTGAATCTGGCTAAAGGGCTGTGCATTGATTGTTATGACAGCCCTTCGTTCAGGTATGCCTCTTTTGTCATGATAAGGACGTAAAGAGGGCTTAGCCCACTTAAAATCAATTCTGTTGCAGCTTCTTTTTCTTTTGTAAATCCTGATACGCAGTCTTTTAAATAAATGACTTTGCACCCCATGTCCATGGCTTCCAAGGCTGTATAGAGTACGCAGCATTCTGCCACGACACCTGTCAGTACAACCCTGTCAGCCTTGCGTGCTTGTTCCCGAATGAAAGGAATGCTCATGGAAGAATAGGTACTTTTGCAGTATAGCGGATATCTTTTTGCAAGCTGCTGCATGTCTGGTACCAGTTCATTAAGCCATGCATTGCCATTTATGTCTGCATACACAGAATTGTAATCTCTCCAGGTACCTGTGGGATTTTCAGCAGGAAGATATTCTGTGAGCATGACCGTTTGCGAAGTCGTCCTTTCCGTAAGAGCAACAATTCGTTTTGCAATGCCTTCCGTATCAAGACATGCCCATGCCTGATTTTTCGTGTAGACATTCTGCATGTCAATGACAAGGATGAGATCATTCTGCTTCATACAGTGCATCTGCCTTTTGTATCATTTCAGTCTCCCATGCAAGGAGTTCCCGTTCAGTTTTTTCTTCGGACTTTAATTCATCTCCTTTTACATCGCACAGGATTCTGAATACAGGTTCCGTACCACTTGGACGCATCCACATGAATGCTGCCTGACGTTTGTTTGAATCATAGAATTTTATTTTTGATCCGCCAGTTCCATTGTTCCAGTCAAGGCAATACTGTTTTTCATCCGTTCCATTTGTACAGTCGGCTTCAAAAGATTCAAAGTCGTACATATCAAGCAGCTTGTCTTTTTTTTCTTTCCATTCCTTCATAAAGATTGTCTGGAAGTTTTGTTTCAAAAGACCTTTGTCTGGGGTACGCACTGTAAGTACTGCTCGTGCTTCGCTGACACCAGTTGTTGCATACACGGGGAGTGTTGCCAAAATGTCACTCAAGGTAAAGTCTTCTTTGTACTTTGCCATCTGCGATGATTTTTCACACCAAATGTGGAACAATCCCTTTTGGCTTGGCGTGTCTTTTATGGAAAAAAGCTTGATGATGGCGAACAACGTTGCCAGCGGATCCCGTACATGAGAAGGCTCTGTGATGTTGCCACCGTTGCTACCTTCTCCCAAGATGCGGACTTTGTAGCCCTCTTCTCTTTTTTTCTGAGCCAGATTGACAACATTAGCTTCTCCTACTTCTGCCCTGAACAAAGATACGTTGAACATATTGCAGATGTCATCAATTCTCATGGAAGTAGGACAGTTTACTGCAACAGCTTTCTTTTCCAACAGTTTCAACGCCTTGTAATAAAGGCTTTTCCTTTGAAAGCGGCATGATTTCCAATAGTCGAATGCAAGCTCTGCCATGACGCACAATGAAAAGACCGTCTGTGCTGGAATAGGCAGTGCTTTATGTATTTTATCATCCCAATAGACAATGTTTCCCCTGTCTCCGTCACAGTCCGGCATGTATCCCAGCAGAACAGTTTCGTTGCTCTCATCCTGCATCTGTTGCATGCGCGATGCACAGTAAATGAGGTTTTCTGGCTCCGGAATGATTGCATGGACAATGTGTCCCGGTTCATCGTTAAACGGCATAAAGTTTAGGTTGCACGAAGGCAGAAACGTTTTGTCAATGGATATGCTCCGGGCCGAACCATTCATGTCACAGACAATGGAAAGGGGATGCGATGCCAGGTATGATTTCATTTCATTGAAAATAATGTCCTGCTGTTCCTGCACCTCTGTTCCTGTAATGACAGTACGTATAAAGTCATTGTATGCTTTTAGTGCTTCCTTTTTATGGACGTTGCTTTCGCTTTTGATGAGTGTCAGTGCTGCATTGTCCACTGAGGCAAGAATGTCCTGCGCATGCTTTTCTGCATCTTCGTCAATACATTTTTTTTCAAATTCAGCAATCAGCTTTTTTGCTTCGGAACCTTCCAGAACACCACCATCGTTCAGTCCGAACTTTATGCCGTTGTGACCGATGGGATTATGACTTGCAGAAATGTATAGAAAGGCATCAACATTCTTTGCGTATGCCATGATTTCTGGAGCAGCAGCAACACCCACATACTGTATGGTGATGTGCCGGCTCTGAAGGGCTTTCAGAATTGCATCTGCAATTTCCGTTCCTGTCGGTCTTGTATCTGTTGCCACTGCAATGACAGGAGAGCCTTTGTCTGATGCAGAAATGACATATTGCGCAAAAGTTTCCCCTATTAAAGCACAAATAAGGGCATTGTCCTTACCGATTTCAGGGGACGGGTCTTCTCCATCTCCGCTCTGTGTGAAAATCTTTCTCCAGCCAGAAGCCGAAAGAATCATGCCGTGTTCCATACGCTCCTCCTTGTGTTTTAAATGCCGTCAAAACAGTTTAATGTTTCCTGTACCGTTGAATCAGGGTTTCCTGCTACTGCTCGTCTGTAGCATTCTATGCCAAGATCAACATCCCGTTCGCATCCCTTTCCGTCAATATACATGGAACCGAGTGCTTCGTATACCTCCGTATTACCGTTTTCCAGTGCAGATGAGTACCACTGGAATGCCTTTTCATAGCTTGGAGCAATGCCCCTGCCGGCATAGTAAAAGTCTGCTATTTTTTTCATTGCATCTATGTTTCCCTGTTCTGCTGCTTGCAAATAGTATCGTGCAGCCTGCGAATCCGTGTTGTCAAGCAAGTTCTGTGCATTGTCATAGGCTTTTGCAAGACTGTAGATTGTTTCAGGGGTCTTTCGCCTCTGTATTGTTTCCCGTGCTTCTGCAATCTTCTGAGAGCAGGTGTATGATGTATATTTCATCTTTGAAGAAAAATTCCGCTCTATATAGAGCCGCTTTGTGCGGGCTTCTGTAATGTTAAGGACTTCTGCGCCACACGCAAGCTCATGCGCCTTGTCAATTTTCTGGTAATTGCCATCGAAAGTAACTGCCGTGTCTCGGATGTAGCAGTCTACAAGCTGCAAAAATGCCGGTGTATAGCCGTATTTTGCTGAGGCAATCATAAGGTCTTCCATGTCTGTAATGTCAGCAGTCCAGATGAGGTTGTCATACGCTATATAAAATGAATATTCATCCAAACTTTTGCAGCCTGCATCTAGAATTTCCTTCAATTCATTTTTTGAATTTGCCATGCCTGCAAGAAATCCGTATCCTTCGGAGTATTGCAGGTCAATTGCCTTTTGATATGCAGCCTTTGCATCCTTTGTCTTTTTCTTTGTGCCGTATCCGTTTTGGTAGCATCGGCCAAGGCAGACCAATGCCGGGGCATAATTCGGTTCTTTGTCCAGTACCTCGGTGATGATTTTAAATGCTTCTTTTACATCTTTGTCAGGCTTTTTTGAAATTGCAGGAATTTTGTATGTTTCGGCATTCATGTCTTCTAGCAAAATCCATGCATACCATGTCTTTGAAAAACTGTCTCCATTGAGCATTCTGTTTTTGAACCATGCAAGGGCTTCTTTTCTTGATGCGGCAGCACAGGCTGTCTTGTTGATGATTGTTTCCTGCTTTGGCTGAGAAGGATTTTTCCAGTATAGGACATTGTTCTTGAATCTGGTTGCCTGCAATACCTGTGCATAGATGTCATCAATCTGTCCATACGCATTTTTCAGCTGTTTTGTGCCCAAGGGAAAAGCATTGCTTTCCGATACAGCCTGCTTGTACATGGCAAGTCCTTCTGCATTTTTTTTGTGGCGCATCGCCAGCTGTAACTGACATTCTGCACTGCCTTTTTCTGCTCCCTTTGAAAACCATTCGGAGCCTCCCATGACGCTGTTTTCAGCAGGATATATATAATAGTAGATTCCCAAATCCCTACAGACGGTTTCATCGGGTTCGTTTTTTTCAAATTCATAGAATTCCCGCAATGCCTCTATTTTTTTTGCCTGGGCACTTTCTTTTTCATATTTTGCATCGCAATACTGATAGTAAAAGAATGATGCCACATCTGGGTCTTTTGCAACTCCCAGACCGTTCCTGTAGATGCGCGCTGTCTGGGCAAATCCTTCGTAGTCGCCAAACGTAGCTGCAAGCGTATAGTAGTCTATGGCTGCGGCATAGTTATTTTTCTTTTCATGATTCTCGGCAATCTTCATGCATGCGTCCGTGTTTCCGAGCTTAGCTGCCTGTTCCAGAGAGCCTGCAAGCAGGAATGCACGAGAATCATTATATCTCTGCGCACGCTTTAAAAGATTTTTTGCATTGGCATTTTCATAGTCATTGTACAGTGCGGCATACGCCAGCAATGCTTCTGGAAAATTCTGTGAAGCAGCTGTTGCATAGAGCGTTTCTTCCTTGTTCGTGTCAGTCCCTTTGACAGCCCAGCCTTCTTCTTTCTGCACTGCCATAAGGTAATAGCTGCCAGCAAAGCCCGATGAAAATGACTGTGCAATGTATTTTCGGGCCAGTGAATAATTTTTTATAGTTCCTTCATTGTTTTTAAGGCAGAGTGCAACTATGTACTGCGCATACGGCGCAAATGAGTTGTATTGTTCTGTGTTTCCCTGTGCAATGGACAGATACCACTGGTAGGCTTCTTCTGGTGTCGAAGGACTGCCTTCTGCAGCGGTGATTGTTGCATTTTTTAGTTCCATATCTGCATGTCGTTTCAGGAATGTTTCAAAGTACCAGTTGTCAAGCGGATAAAATGCAATTGATGCTGCAAGGGCAGAATCGTACATTTGCTTTTCTAAAAAAAATTCGAGCGTTTCATCTGTATCTTTTGCACTGTTTATGCTGTTTCTTGGAGTTTCTTCTGGATATGTGAGTGAAAATGCCGGAAGTAATAGTGTAAATGCGGCAAGAACTGCCAGTACCAATTTTTTCATTTTTGAACTCCTTTTTCAATTATTGTAGGGAACCCGTATAAACTTCAGTATTTAGTGGCTACCTATACAATTACATTATATGTGTGTACATGAATTTTAACAAGTTGCTTCCTTATAAGTTACTATTCTTATATTGAAGGGACTTCAAAAAAAATCCCGTGCACAGGAACAGTGTCTGCACACGGGATGCCATGCCACAACGCTTTTAACTGCTACTTAATGTAGTCCAATGCTGAATCTGCTGCAATTTTTCCATAAATGCAGATGTCTGCAACGGCATTGCCGCCAAGACGGTTGCCGCCATGAACGCCTCCCGTTACTTCGCCTGCAGCGAAGAGTCCTGGAATGACAGCATCAGAAGTGGTAAGTACTTCTGCCTTTGTATTAATCTTGATGCCACCCATTGTATGGTGGACGGCAGGACCTACTTCTACAGCGTAATAAGGACCTGTTGCTATAGCACGAGGCATTTCTGATGCCTTGCGTCCAAAGTCTTTGTCTCCATTGCCACTTGTTTGATAGTCATTGTATGTCTTTACGGCAGCTTCAAGGTTTTCGGCATCCATGTTGAGCTTTGCTGCAAGACCAGAAAGCGTGTCGTCCTGTGTAAGGAGTCCCTGCTTTACATAGCCTTCTATGGCCTTGAGCGATTCCCGTACTCCTTGATCAAACAGAAGGTAAGCAGTCTTTCCTGTCTGATTCAAAATGTCTTTTGACATGACATCGCGCGTAGCCATTTCGTTTCCAAAGCGCTTTCCTTCACGGTTTACCATAATTGCACCATTGCCGCGGACAGCCTCTGTAATCATAAGACCATTTGAAGGAACGACTGTAGGATGTGTCTGAATCTGCTCCATCTGAACCAATGCTGCATCAAACTTTTTGATCCAGGCAAATGCATCACCAGTTGCACCTTTGTGGTTTGTCGTTCCAAAGCCTGCAAGTTCAGGCTTGTATTGTACAACCATGTCATTGTTTGCACCGAATCCACCGGTAGCAATGATGACGGCTTTTGCCGTAATCTTGTAGTCACCGTCTGCAGTGCTTACCTTGACACCAGCAGGTTTTCCATTTTCTTCTATTATGTCAGTTACTTTTGCATTAAAGCGAAGCTGTGCACCAGCATCTTCTGCGGCTTTTTTGAGCACTGGAACAAGGTGCGCTCCAATTGCAGAACCGCCCTGTGGGCGATGGGTTCTTTTGTTTGTTGAACCTGCCATTTTGCCAACGTCTGACAAATCTGCTCCCAGCGAAATGAGCCAGTCAACCGTTTCTGCCGATTTTTCAACCATGTTTTTTACAAGAGCAGCATCATTCAGATTGTAGCCGCCTTTCATAGTATCTTCATAATACTGCTCATTCGAATCTTCGATGCCAAGCTTTTTCTGTATGCTTGTTTCACTGGCATTCAAACCGCCTGTAGCTGCATTTGTATTTCCTCCTGCAATAGCCATTTTTTCTACGACAATGACTTTTGCACCGTTTCCTGCAGCTTCTGTTGCTGCACTCAAGCCAGCTCCACCTGCATCGATGATAACGATGTCACAGGACGTGTCTTCTACGGATGAAACTTTTGCAGGAGCTTCTCCATTGCTGGCTGCAATTGCATTCTGCAGGGCTTCCATCGTAGCGTTAGATGTTATGGTAGCTCCCGTTACAACATCAAGTCCCTTTACTTTCTGCTTTTTTACTGCAAGGTCAATGATTGTCTGGATTGCAGGTTTTGCAAAATCTGTTTCTTCTTCCTGAAGCACTCTTCCACTTGCGATTTTGCCATTTGCTACAGTAATTTCAATCTTGACATCACCATTTCGTCCATTTCCTGTGCCTGCCCATACACCGTCATTAAAGGCTGAGGACTGCTTTTTCGAGCAGCTGATTCCAAAGATCATTGCAATTGCAGAACAGATAAGGAATACTGCTGCAGCAATCAACGTGTTTTTCTTGTTCATAGGTGTGAACTCCTTTCAATATATATGAGATAGTGGTGCGTTTATTTTGAAAACTGTTGCCAGTTTACATGACTGTTTCTATGAGCGTCCTGCAGACCCTGAATCCCAGGCTGCTGCTCTTTCCTGTCGGTGCACTGCCGCTTCTGAAATAGACGGTACACTGCTGTGGGTCATCCAGCCAGCTTCCGCCGCGCTTTACGTGCATAGTGCCTATTTTTGGCCCGTGAGGATTGGTGAGTGTCATGATAGGCACTTCTCCCATGTAGTCCCAGCACCATTCTGCAACATTTCCGCACATGTCGTACAATTTCAGGCTGTTCGGGGCTTTTGTGCTGACATTATGTGTGGTTACATTGCTGTTTTCTCCGTACCATGCAACATCGTCAATGTCATTTGCACCGGCATACTGGTCTGTACTGGAGTTTTTGCCGCCTCTTGCTGCATATTCCCATTCTGCTTCTGTAGGGAGACGGTAGCCGTTTGCGGCAAAATTGCAGATGACGCGCTTCCATAAAGGACTCGTCGTTTCAAATTTGCTTAAGTCCGTTGCATTTCCTATGCTGTAGCAGGGAGCCAGCCCCTGCATCATACTGAGGGAATTGCAGTATATAAGGGTTTCGCACCAGTTTACACATTCAACTGGTCTGTCCTGGCCAACGAGTTTTGAAGGGTTTCTGCCCATGACATATTCATACTGACGCTGGGTTACTGGCGTTTCTCCAAGCTCAAAGGCAAGCAGTGAAACTTTCCTGTTGAATTCATTGTATCCCATAGGAAATGTACCGGCAGGTACGCTGATAAGGGTAGGAATGTCCTTGCTTGCAACAGCCATGGCACGTTCGCTTGATTTTGGCTGTAAGGCTGCATCTTGTTCAGGAACTGGCGTTCCGCACTGAGGGCAAAATTTAAATTGCTGGAGGATTTCTGCTCCACATTTAGTGCAAATCATTTTTTTCTCCACTTTATGATACGTGATGTACATAGTATATCACATTTATATATAAAATCAAAACAAAATTGGATTGACTTTTTTACAGAAAATGAGAGAATAGAGGAAGCAATTATTGTGCTATTTTATTATAAGGATTTGTTATGGATATTACAGAAAATAAAAATGGTGACACGTCTACGGTTCTTGTTTCCGGCCGACTTGATACGACAACTGCACCTCAACTTGAATCGAAACTGAGGGAATGTTCAAAGGGCATAAAAAATCTGAATCTTGATTTAAAGGATGTTGAATATATTTCTAGTGCAGGGCTTCGCGTTGTACTGCTTGCACACAAATTGCTTGCAGGATTCGGAGGAAAGCTTACGGTGCAGAACCCGTCTGAATTCTGCAGGCAGGTATTTCAGGCAACTGGCATGGATTCCGTGCTGACATTAGCATGAAACAGACTTGAAAGAACTTCGGTGAAATGGGCTTTCTGAGGTGAATTTGGTTCAGTTTCACAGGTGTGTTTGGACGTTAAAACTTCCTGTTTGAAACTACCAGATAGAACCAGCCACACGTTGGACGCATTTGGAAAACTTTCTTGACATCTGCCTTCGTATCTTATACATTCATAGTCGATAAGTCTTTGCCTGTCAAGATGGTCGGCAACATGAGTGCCTGTTAGTGTCGTGCTTTGCATAGTCTGACAACGGTTCCCCTAATGCCGGCATAGACTTGCAAGAAGGCTTTTGAGTTCACGCTTTTATTGTTTACAGCATCTTTAATTTTATGTAATCAGGCTTCAGGTTCTGGTGCAATTTCAGAATCTGATAAAGAATTGATAGCAGTGGATTTTGCGACAAAACGCAGTGGATTTTGTGACAAAACGCACTGGATTTCGTGACGAAACGCACTGGATTTCGTGACGAAACGCACTGGATTTCGTGACAAAACGCACTGAATTTTGCGGCAAAACGCACTGGATTTTGCGGCAAAACGCACTGGATTTTGCGGCAAAACGCACTGGATTTTGCGGCAAAACGCACTGGATTTTGCGGCAAAA
>JAFVDR010000122.1 GCA_017476165.1 Treponema sp.
TCCATTCATCTTTTGAAATCAACATGAACACAAGTCCCAGTACTAGCACAGGAATGACAGAATCCCTTGCAGACAAATATGCAAAATGAGCAAAAAAATTGGAAGTTGCTACATGGGAATAGAATATAAAGAATTCCTTAATGAAGCATGCTATCATTGCAATGACAAAACCTATCAGTGCGGGAGGCACGAATGCCTTCCATTCATACTCGGAATTTGTCAGTGCTGCATATATCAGCATGAGCGGAATCGAAGTCAACAAGAACGTATACATGTATGGAAGAGTATCACAAGGAGCATAAATATGCAAGAAAGGACAAAAAAATGACTTCGACCGTACCTGCTTCCAATTACGATCGAATGACACAAGCAGTTCGGCCGAACACATTCAATCCAATTGATTTTTATGACGCAAAAATATAGTATGTAATAAACATTTTCAGCAGGGGACGCCGGCGTTTGCAGCAGATGCTGTCTGCACACTCTAAAGAAACCGTCCTGGCAACTACGGAGTATGATTTATGGAGAACCATATTGAACAAAGCACCATAAACAGTGCACTTTTCACGGATTTCTATGAACTGACAATGGCACAGGGCTACTGGAAGCAGAACATGAACCAGAAAGTCGTCTTTGACATGTTCTTTAGAAGAAACCCCTTTAACGGCGGCTTTAGCGTTTTTGCAGGCATTGAAACACTTCTTGATGCCCTTACGAGCTTTTCATTTACAGCAGAAGACATTGCCTACCTTAAAGAGCAGGGCATCTTTGAACAGGGATTCCTTGACTACCTGAAAGACTTTCATTTTTCCGGCGACCTGTACTCGTTTGAAGAAGGTTCCATAATCTTCCCTCAGGAACCACTGGTTCGCATCCATGCAAACCTTATAGAGGCCCAAATCGTCGAGGGACTCGTACTGAACCACTGCAACTTTCAGAGCTTGATAGCCACAAAGACAGCCAGAATATGGCTTGCAAGCAAGAAAGGCGGCATCATGGAATTTGGACTGCGCCGTGCTCAAGGACCAGACGGAGCAATGAGTGCAACACGGGCTTCATACATTGGAGGAGCTGCAGGAACCAGCAACACGCTTGCCGGAAAGCTGTACGGAATTCCCGTCATGGGAACAATGGCTCACTCATGGATCATGTCATTTCCATCAGAGCTAGAAGCATTCGAAGCCTATGCAAGCATCTATCCAGAAAAAACCGTATTCCTCATTGATACGTATGATACGCTCAAAAGCGGCATAAAGAATGCCATCAAGGCAGGTGCAAAGCTTGTCGAAAAAGGCTACAACTTTGGTGTCCGCCTTGATTCCGGCGATATTTCGTATCTTACACAGGAAGTTCGCAAAGAACTTGACAAGGCTGGCTTTCCACAGGCATTCATCTCAGTATCAAACGAACTGACAGAAGAAATCATTGAAACGCTTGTTTCACAAAATGCCCCCATCGCAAGCTGGGGAGTTGGCACACACATGGTAACAGGTGGAACAGAATCCAGTTTTACAGGAGTATACAAGCTTGCAGCTCGCCACAGTGAACAGACAAACGAAATGTCTCCTGTCATGAAATTCAGTGACAACCCTGCAAAATCAACAAATCCCGGCATCAAAAATGTATGGAGACTGTATGACAAGGACGGTATGGCAAAGGCTGATATCCTTGCATTGGAAGAAGAAGTCATTGAAAAAGGCAAGACCTACCAGTATTTCCATCCGCTCATCGACTACAGGCAGTTTTCCTTTGCAGCAGAAAGCGTACAGCCAATGCTCAAAAAGCGCCTTGAAAATGGGGAACGGCTGCAGCCTCGCCTTCCTGATGCAGAGCAGCTGCGCATAAGCAGACAAACCATGCAAACAGAGATTGAGATGTTTGACCCGTCATACAAGAGAATCCTTAATCCTCACATCTACAAAGTGTCCATGACGGAAAACCTGAAGGACTTAAAGCTTTCATTTATTGAAGAAAACATAAAGAGAGCTTCTCAAAATTAAGTTCAACTGAGTTCTACAGAGCTTAAACTGAGGCAGACAAAAAAGGCTTGCGGCACACTGACACCGCAAGCCTTTTCACATACGCTTTGTTTTACCAATACTTTAACAAGCTCCATTTTCTTTTCAGATAAAGTCGGGTTCTCTAAAAAATCGCCAAAGGCGAGTTTTTAGAGATACCCAATATAATTGAAATATTTGGGGATGAATTCACTCCTTGCCAGATTCGTAAAATCCACTGCGCGTAATTATTACGGCCACTGCATTTCGTCACAAAATCCAGTGCATTTTGTCGCAAAATCCAGTGCGTTTCGTCGCAAAATCCAGTGCACACATTCACGAAATCCACTGTACTTCATTTCATCCGTCAATGACGGCATGGCATACATGCTGTTGATTGCTGTTGATTGCTGTAACATCACCGGTCTGCGTTTGTGCCACATTTATCCTCCGAGACCTTAATCAACTGTTTTCCGTGCTCTCCTTCCCCGACAGGTTGCACGGCAAAAACTTTTTTGATACACTGAATGGCATGGTAATATCTTCTATAGATTTAAAAGATGGACACGTTGTCCAGCTTAAAAACGGAAAAGATTTAGTCCTTCAGCGTGATGATGCAGACAACCTTATCGCTGAATTCAACAAATACGGAGAAGTTGCCGTCATTGACCTTGATGCAGCAATGCGCAATACAGATGAAAAAGGAAACACAAAAAACACGGAGCTGCTCAAATCGCTCCTTCGCAAAGGAAACATCCGCGTAGGCGGTGGAATCAGAACTGTAAAAAAAGCCCGTGAACTCATTTCCCTTGGTGCAGAAAAAGTAATCATTGGATCTGCAGCCTGGAACACAGACAGAAAGGGTGACGAAGACCCCATTTTAAACACAGAATTCCTCGAAGAACTGTGCAAAGCCATCGGCAGACAGAGAATCATCATTTCCGTTGATGCAATCAATGGGATGATTGCCGTAAAAGGATGGGCGGAAACAGCCAACATTTCCATGATAGAAGGTGCAAAGGAAGCTGAAAAATACGCCAGCGAGTTGCTGTTCACCTGTGTCGAAAAGGAAGGATGCATGCAGGGAACAAACATCGACATGGTGCGCGAACTGCGACAGGCAGTAAACTGTCGCGTGGTTGCAGCAGGCGGCGTAAGCTCTGTAGAAGAAATATGTGCATTGGAATACATCGGCTGCGACGTACAGCTTGGCATGGCATTATATACGGAGGCCGTCAAGCTCAGCGACAGCTTCATTGAATGCCTCGACTGGAAAAAGACCTACGGCATGGTGCCAGTCATTGCACAGAGCCCCGCAGGCGAGGTGCTGATGATGGGCTATGCCACGAAATCTGCATTCAAAAAGACCTTTGAAACAGGAAAACTGACCTTTTTCAGCCGTACGCGCGACACATTGTGGACAAAGGGAGAAACAAGCGGCCACTATCTGGAAGTCGTAAAGTTGCGTGCAGACTGCGACAGGGACACCGTTCTTGCAACGGTAATCCCTCACGGAGGCACTTGCCACACTGGCAGCTGGACATGCTTTGGCAGTGATCCAGATGAAAAAAGCTCCATGGAACGCCTGTATGCCACAATAAAGGATCGCTTTGCCAATCCAAAACCCGGCAGCTACACGGCAACGCTGAACGACAAGCGCGTGCGTGAAAAAGTCATGGAAGAAGCAGAAGAGCTTACCGAAGCAGAGTCAAAGGAAGATGTCATCTGGGAAGCAGCGGACGTTCTGTACTTTATCAGCGTACTCATGTACAAAGAAGGAGTCACATGGCAAGATGTCTACAACGAACTTGACAAGCGGCACAAAGAAAAATAGGTGACGTGCAGCTAGCGGCGTTCGTCAACAATCTCGATTGAAAGGCGGACAGCCTTGTGCGGCAGAAAGCGCTGGAGCACAGACTTGAGTTTGTCCATTTCTACAGGCTTTGTCATGTATGCGCTAAAGCCTTCTGCCAAATACTCGTTCTTTACTCCCTCTACGGCATTTGCAGTAAGAACGACAACAGGAGTGTCAGGGCACAGCCGTTCCTTTTGAATCAGCTTAAGGGTTTCGCCACCCGTCAGCACAGGCATCATGTAATCCATGAATACAATGTCAAACGTTTGATGGCGAAGAATTTCAATCGCCTTGTGTCCGCTGGATGCCGTCACCGTTTTCAATCCGAAACGTTTCAAAAGCTCAGAAATAAGCTCCATGTTCATTTCATTGTCGTCTACAATAAGAGCCTGAGTATCCTGCATGAACTGCAACAATTCGTAGTTTTCCGTTTCGCTTTCTTCACTGCCGCCAGAATCCTTTCCGATTTTGCCTATCGGCGTAATGTCATCGACATCCTGTTCCAGTTCAAACGAAAAATTGCTTCCCATGTCAATTTCACTTTGCACGGAAATGCTCGAATTCATCATTTTGAGCAGCCGAGAAACAAGCGTCATGCCGAGGCCGATGCCCTCTATATTGCGGGTGTTTCTCATATCAAAACGCGTAAAGGCTTCTTCCACACGCATGACATCGGCAGGACGCATGCCAATGCCACTGTCCGCGACAGACACTTTCAGCATGCCATGAGGGCCTTCACCTTGCTTCCACGAAACAGTCAAGTCGTTAAAGCCTTCCTTCGTATACTTGGCAGCATTCGACAGCAAGTTCCGAATAATCTGCTCCAGACGCTTGCCGTCTCCAATCAAGCGTATAGGAAGCTTTTCGTCTATGTGCAAGTACAGCTTAAGCCCCTTACGCTGGGTCAATTCCTGTGCATACAGAATCATTCCTTCCAGCAAGGCAACCGTGCTGTACGGCTCACACTCAAGAGACAACTTGTCATCGAGAATGGACGTAAAGTCCTGAATGTTTTCCACCATTGAAAGCAGCGTCTGCCCCGACTCATTTGCACATTTTGCATAATGACGGAGCGTTACGTCGGGCTCATCTTTCAGAATAAGATCGCTGTAACCAAGCACAGCTTGAATCGGAGTTCTCAGTTCGTGCGACATATTTGCCAAAAACGAATCTTTGACACTGTTTGCAAGCATCTCCTTTTCCCGCGACAGCTTTAGTTCTTCCAGTGTCAGCAAAAGCCTCTGATAGTCGGGCGATTCCATTGAAAAATAAATGATGAATATTCCGACAGAAGCCAACGGAAGGCACAACAGAATGTCTCCATTAGAAATTCCCTGAACTATACCACCTGCAATAACAACAAGGAAAGTCATCTGAATAGCAAAGTTGCGACGTTTATTCATGCGCTTCATGCAGCTAAAATACATGATTAGTGAAATGAAAAGAAAGAACGCAGGAACAAAAAAGCCTACATGTATGTAGTATGGTCCATGATAGTACACCCCTTCAGCCGTTACCCCCATAATAAAAGGAAAGAAAATGTTCACGATAAACAGCATGACATCAATGATAAAGCAGGTAATACTGATGCTCCAAAATACTGTTTTTTTAGGAGCATTGCTTGCATACGAGCAGACGTACAGTCCAAACAGAAATGCAACCGATGTGTTTTCCAAAAAATCAATGCTGTGCATGACAAGCTTCGTATATGGAGGGACAGGCAGATCGGTAATGATGACAGTAACAATTTCAATGATATTTGCCGCAAAAATGTTTGCCACGTTTATTTTAAAGCATGTCCTGCTGAAATCGCTTTGGGAACGGTCAGAAAGAACCATGACCAGCAGAATGAGATTAAACAGAGTTGCCGTGATTTCAAAATAAATTTCTGACATTATATTTTTTTCGCCTCACATACAACAGTGTCGTATAAAGAAAAAAGAGTTTCAATATTATTTTCCACAAAATGCACGTTTGTTTCTACATTCAATGCATTCACCAGTTCTTTCAGCACCAGTTCCATTGCTTTTGCATCGTCGGACAGCTTTTTTGCCCCAATGCTCATTGCCGACGATTTCAATGCATGCACTTCAACCAGCAAGTCTTTCCAGTTTTTCACGGACAGTGCATCTTGCATGAGCTGCTTTTTAGCAGATGAAACATCAATGAATTTTTCAATGATTGTGCGGTATATGTCCATTGAGCCTGCACAATAGGAAATGCCCGTTTTTTCGTCAATCAGCCTTTCCGTTTTCTGCTCAGAAGCCGACAGCATGACAGGTTCTGATGCCAACGACACCTGCACCAGATGTTCTGGCAGCAATGCATGCACAACATGCTTTAGGGCATTCAGCGATACAGGCTTGCTCAGATAGGAATCAAATCCTGCCGACATGTATTTTTCACGGCTGCCTGCAAGGGCATTTGCCGTAAGTGCAACCGATGCCGTATGGGCATTCACTGAATCAGGCTCCTTGACCTGCCCAAGCAGTTCCACGCCATTCATTCCTGGCATGATGTCGTCCAAAAACAGAATGTCTACGTTCTGAACCTTCAGGAATCCAAGGGCAACAGCAGGGTCTTTAAAGCTATGCACATGGATTTTCATTGTTGCGAGCAACTTTTCTGCAACAAGCAGGTTTACTTCGTTGTCATCCACCACCACCACATGGGCATCAGGAGCAATAAAGTTCAGATCCTTGTCCGGGGGTTCATCGTTGAGAATTGCTGATTCCTGTATGTTTTTGGTGCCGATGACCTTTTGGGGAATGACTACCTCAAATTCAGAACCGACACCATACACGCTGCGCACGTTAATATGCCCATCCATCATGTCCACAAGCTGCTTTACAATGGCAAGGCCAAGCCCCGTACCTTCTATATACTTGTTGCGTTCTTCGTCTGCACGCGAAAAGCTGTTGAACAAAAAAGGAATGCTGTCTTTTTCAATGCCTATTCCCGTATCTCGCACCACAATGTGCAGGAACAGTTCATCGCATTCTCGCTCTCCAAAAACGCGCAGATGCACAGATCCTCGTTCTGTATACTTGACGGCATTGTTCAAAATATTGATGAGGATTTGCTTTATGCGGATTTCATCGCCCAACAGTTCATCGGGCAATTCATAGTCAATTTCCGTCTTGAATGACAGATTCTTTTGCCTTACCTTTTCACTCACCATCACCGAAACGTCATTGATGATGGCGTGCAGATGGTACGGTGCGTTGTGAATCTTCATTCTTCCAGACTCAATCCGAGAAAAGTCCAGCACATCGTTTATCAGCGACAAGAGCGTTTCTGACGATTTTCGTATCTGCCCGGCATATTCCTTTATGTTCGCCTCGGTCGTTTCCCTCAAAACAATGTCGTTCATGCCCACGATTGCATTGAGCGGCGTACGGATTTCATGAGACATGCTGGCAAGAAACGAGCCTTTCGCCTGGCTTTCTGCAAGAGCCGCTTTTTTTTCGCTGGTTGCACGCAGGGATTTTTCTTCAGTGTCCATGACAATGGAAGTTCCTATAATGATGAACAGAGCCAGCATGCCGAACACCCACAGAAGGACTCCTTGCAGGGCTCCAAACCCCTTGTACACAGCATTTTCCTTTATTAATCCCAAAATGCGGAAATCGGAGTCAATTACCACCGCCTCAAACAGGTAGTAGCCGATTCCGGCATGCCTAAAGTGAACCACGGCCGAAGAAGAAGAGACCATCTTGTTCCGTATGGAAACAAGGGCACCGCGAATTGTTTCGCTGTTATAGACAGCAATCAGTGGATTGGCACCGTTCTTGAATGGAATGACCATTTCTCCATCTGACTTGATGACACACGCAATGCCATTGTCGCCGTAACATGACAGGGAAAAAATATCGTTCAGCTTGGAAGCTGAATATTTTCTATATAATACTCTGTCCACAAAAGAAGCACTGTCATGCTGTCTATCAGCTATGAGCTGTCCATCAGCCTTGTGCTGTGCATCAGCCTTATGCTGTCCATCAGCCTTGAGCTGTGAATATACAGGAACTGAAAAGGTCAGCCCCGAAAAAGCATCGTAGCCAACGGAATCCCATCCTCGGAACGAATTGAGTATTTCAGGAGACAGGTACATGCTGTCGTATATGTTAAAGATGCCCAGTTCAACATCGCCACTGTTGTGCAACTGCAAAAGCTCCTTGACAAGGGCGGAGTTGCCGTCGCGCTCAACAATGGACACAATGCTTTTCAGTTCTGAAAACTCAGCATTCAATTTTTCAGAAAACAAATCTGCAAGGGCAATGGCATTCTCTTTTACTTGATATTCAATAATTCCATCAAACATCCTGCGGAGCCGGTAATTCATGAAAAGGCAAATCAGCACGATTACGAGGCTCAATGAGGCAAGAACAATCATTGACTTTAGTTTTTTTGACTTTTTCAGCATGTTATTAAAGACCACCTGTCACCACTCCTTGAACATACCATTTAAAATCACTGAGAATTGCATCATCTGTCAGGCAACATCCGTCAGGAACACGCAGATTTCCTTTATTATCATAAATTGGACCAAAAAAGATGTCTCTGTTGTTCACGTACATTTTTTTCATTTCCTGAGTCACAATGTACTGCACATTGTCTTTGTTGCTCACATTGTCCGTAAGAGGCGTCATGGTAACGATGTTTTTTTCAATGCCGTTCCAAAAGTGCCCACCGCGCAGCTTTCCCCCCATGCATTCAACAATCTTGACCTTGTAGAATTCCTGCCAGTTCCACACGGCACCAGTAAGATAGGTAGACGGATACAAGCTTGCATTGTCAAAATTATAGCCGATCGTCCAGACACCGTTCTTTTCAGCTTCTTCAAGAGGCACGAGGGAATCAGTGTGTACGGTCAAAATGTCAACGTGCTTTTCAAAAATAAGGTTCTGTGCTGCAATCCTGTTTCCCGCTTCTTCAAGCCACGAACCAGACCATTCCACAAACACCTGGGCTTCGGGATTCACAAGACGCACGCCAAGCGTAAACGCATTGATGCCCCTGTTTACTTCATCAATGGGAAACGATGCCACATAGCCAATCCGACCGGTTTTGGTCTGCAAGCCAGCAACTATGCCAGTCAAGTAACGTACCTGATACATCCTGCCAAAGAATGTCGTAAGGTTTGCACGTTTTCCCAGTCCTGATGCGTGAAAAAAGTATACATACAGATATTTGTCGGCTGCCAGATATATGTCAGTGGTATAGTTGAAGGAATTTGCTATGATGATGCGGCAACCAGATGAAACAAGTTCATCGACAGCTTTAAGGAACGGTGTACCCGACTCAACATATTCCTTGCATGTCAAAGACGCATTGCCAAAAGTTTCCATTGCAAGCTTAAGACCATCATAATGAGACTGACTGTAACTGTGGTCGTCTATGGTTCCGTTCAAAATGATGCCAATCTTTGCAGGTTCATAGACAGTTTTAGAATCGTTTCCATACGAATTTATGAAAAAAAATCCGACAGAAATGAGCAAAAAGAAACTGACAGCAAGGACAATGAATTTCTTCATACTACACATTATAACGAGCTTTTGCATATTTACAACAAAACTGGGATGAATGTTGATTTTTAGGGATAAAAGTCATTTTTTAATGGAAAAACTACATTCTTCACGTTATACTATTACAAATGATAACAATGACCATTGCCATCGTTGATGACGATGAAGTTGACAGATTACTATTGGAAAACCTCATCAAAAAGGCCGCGAGTTCCCAAGGCATTACCATGAACATACATGCATTTACCAACGGAGCCTCATTCATTGATGCTGCAAACGGCATGAGATTTGACATCGTGTTCATGGACATTTTCATGAAAGACACGGACGGCATTACAACAGCAAAAACGTTCAGGACAAAAGACTTTCAAGCCCCCATCGTGTTCCTTACGGCAAGCCCCGAACATAGGGAAGGCGCATTTTCCGTACATGCCTTTGACTACATAGAAAAACCCGTACAGGAAGCAGCCCTGCTCAGGGTGCTGAACGACATACGACGAATTCTGCCGCAAGCAGACCAGCCGAGCCTTACGCTGACAGCCCACAAACAGGAATACGAATTCCCCTATTCCGACATTCAATACGTCATTTCGGACATGAACTACATCAAGCTCTTTACGAAGCAGGAACTGAGGTTCAGGGCAAATTTTTCGGAAACGGAAAGTCAGCTCCTTCAGGATCCCCGCTTCTTTGCGCTCAATCGGGGCATTGTCATAAACCTTGACTGGGTGGAATCCGTAAACGATGACTTTTCCCTGTGCACCATGAAAAGCAAGACAGACCTTCCCATTGCCAGACGCAAAGTCCTCGCATTCAAAAACAAGATATATGGAAGAATTCCTTCTCGCTGAATGGAGTCATCCGCTCTGCACATAAATTTTTATGCAACAATCCTTTTCATTTCGTGTCATAAACTATACAATACAAAATGAGGCAGTTTCAAAAGTCCAGACGTAGTTTTGAAACTGGTCAAAATTCATCTCAAGAACCGCAATGCAATGAGGTTCTTGCAAGCCAGCTTCAAAAGTATAGAGTTTTGAAACTGGCTGAAATATCCATAGAAATAGGAGTTAATGCTGTGAATTACCTCGCTGATTATGTTGATTTCCATGAAGGTGAGTCTTACGAAGAATTACGAAAGAACTTTAAGATACGAATTCCTGAAAACTTTAATTTTACCTATGATATAGTTGATCGCTATGCTTCAGAAGCTCCAGACAAGAAAGCCATGATTTGGTGCAACGATGCAGACGAAGAGCACACATATACATTCAAGGACATGTCCGACTATTCCAAAAAGGCGGCTGTTTTCCTTACGCGGCATGGCATTCAGAAAGGTGATGTCGTCATGCTCATGCTCCGCCGCCGCTACGAGTTTTGGTGGCTCATTCTAGCCCTGCACAGGATAGGTGCTCTGGTAGTGCCTGCAACGACCCAGCTGAGGGCCGACGACATCGTGTACCGCACGAATACTGCTGGGGTCAAGATGATTGTGTCGTTCGATGACAAGCGCATTCTTGAACAGATAGAAGAAGCCATGCCAAAATCGCCTACGGTAAAAACCCTTGTAAGCGTTACCGCACAGCGCAAAGGCTGGGTAAATTTCCATGAAGAACTGAAAGACTGTCCTGCAGACTTTCCGCGTCCTCAGGGCGACAAGGCTACGCACAACAGCGATCCAATGCTCATGTACTTTACCAGCGGTACATCAGGCTATCCAAAGATGGTGACACATAATTTTACGTATCCTCTGGGACACATTGTTACTGCAAAGTTCTGGCAGAACGTCATGGACGACCAGCTGCACCTGAGCGTTGCAGAAACTGGCTGGGGAAAAGCCGTCTGGGGCAAGCTGTACGGACAGTGGATTTGCGGTGCAACCGTATTTACCTACGACATGCTGGCCTTTACGCCAGACCTGTTTTTCCGCCGTCTTGCACACTACAAGGTGGCAACGCTCTGCGCTCCAGCAACGGCATACCGCTTTTTAATCCGACAGGACATGAGCAAATACGATCTTTCCAGCCTAAAATACTGCGTTACGGCAGGAGAAGCTATCAACCCCGAAGTAGCAAATAAATTCTACGAGAAAACAGGGTTAAAGCTGCACGAAGCATACGGTCAAACGGAAACCACCTGCACCATCGGAAGCTTCATCGGCATGGAACCGCGCCCTGGCTCAATGGGAAAGCCTGCTCCTGGCTACGATGTGGAAATTGTGGACGCAGAAGGGAACAGGTGCAAGCCAAAAGAAACCGGCGATATTGTAATCCACATTGACAAAGAAAAGCCATTGGGACTGTTTTCCGAGTACTACAAAAACCCTGAGCAGACGCAAAAGGCTCTTGGCGGCAAATTGTACTACACGGGCGATACAGCCTACTATGACGAAGACGGTTACATCTGGTTTGTGGGGCGCAACGATGACATCATCAAGAGCACGGGCTTTAGAATCAGTCCGTTTGAAGTGGAAAGCGTCCTTGCACGGCATCCGGCAGTTCTTGAAAGTGCCGTTACGGGCATGCCAGACCCAAAGCGCGGTCAGATTGTCAAGGCGACCATCGTACTGACAAAGGAGTACAAGCCGAGCAAAGAGCTTGAAACGGAAATAAAGACATTTGCAAAGGAGAACCTTGCCGTATACAAAATTCCTCGTGTGGTTGAATTTGTCGATGAACTGCCAAAAACCATAAGCGGCAAAATCAGGCGCGTTGAAATCCGCAAAAACGACGAAGCCGCAAGCAAATAATCGTATCGCAAAAAACACGGTGTTTGTATCACAAACTCCGCGTTTTTTGGATCATCCATGGCTCTTACTCCTTATTCGAGGGTTCCTCAATAACTTTTTGTTTTTTCATCCCTAAAAAAAGACGTTCCTCCCAAATTTATTGCTTTTCTTAGAAGTAATGATATAATTTAGCTAACAATTTGGAGGAATTGTATGACATTAGCACGCAAATCAATGATAACCATTTCATTGCCTATTGCAATTCTTTTTTTTTCGGCAACGCTTATAATCGCTTCTTTAGCAAGAAAAAATGCGTTGGAGCAGACACAGCAACTACTAGTAGAACAGACAGAACGGTCTGTAGCAGAATTGGAAAAAGATTTAATTGCACCAATGAAACTGACAACAGCACTTGCACTTACATTCAAGGCTGGTTTTTACGACGATTTTCAGGAAACACAGCAAATCTTTAAAAACTTTTCTACGCAATATCCAAACATTTCGGGCTTTTATGGAGCTAAACAGGACAATACCCTGTACAAGGGCTCTGATTTTTACGTACCAGATGATTACGTGCCGACAAGCAGGGGATGGTACAAGGGAGCCGTGCAGGAGCATGGAGACATGTACTATTCTGATGTCTACATTGATGCATTTACCGGTGACAAAGTCATTACCTTTTCGCAGGCAGTGTACAAAATGGGAGCTATTGACGGTGTTGTGTCGTTCGACTACCCGCTCGTTGCCATCAAAGAAATCCTTGACAAAAAAAAGATAAACGACAGTTATCAGTCATTCATCCTGTCTGCAGAAGGAAACTACTTTGTGCATGACACCTACACTCCCGATGACAGCATCCTTTCCGTAGAAAACGGAGCAAACAAACAGCTGGGGCAGAAACTCATTTCAGGCACAAATGAATTCATTACTTCAAAAATCGGAAATACGGAATACATCTTTAAGGCAACAAAGATACCAACTACCGGCTGGTACTACGTATTCGGCATTCCATCTTCGGAAGTCACAAAATTTGCAAACGTGCTTACGCATATTCTGATTGTTTCATTCATCATCGTGTTCCTTTTGATTTTCATCATTCTGGAAGTAATCATCCGCGGCATTACGAATCCAATCACAAACATAGCATCTTCCCTGAATTCCATCGCTTCAGGAGATGCAGACCTGACACACCGGCTGGACATCCGGGCTTCTGGAGAAATAGGTCTTATCGTGACATGCTTCAATGCATTCATGCAAAAGCTCGAAAGCATCATGAAGGGGCTAAAGACTTCGGGCAGGAAGCTTGATGCGGCTTCAGAAACAATGAAATCGAGCGTTTCCGTCGTTTCAGACTCCATGACACACATCCGACTGAGCATTGACAGCGTTCAGGAACAGATTGAAAGCCAGGCGGCCGGATTCGAAGAAACATCTGCCGTTGTCAAGGAATTTACCACAAGCATTTCAACCGTAAACGACATGATTGACAGTCAGGGCAAAAGCATTCAGGAGTCTTCGGCCGCCGTCAACGAGCTGATGAAGAGCATCAACTCAATCAGTTCTTCCATGGAAACCATGACAACATCGTTCAACCAGCTTGACAGAGATGCCCAGAGCGGCATGAACAAGCAGCAGAAGGTAAACGAACGCATTTCACAGATAGACCAGCAGTCCCAGATGCTGCAGGAAGCAAACATGGCCATTGCATCCATTGCAGAGCAGACGAACCTGCTTGCCATGAACGCCGCCATCGAAGCTGCCCATGCAGGTGATGCAGGAAAAGGATTTGCCGTTGTTGCAGACGAAATCCGAAAGCTGTCGGAAACTTCTTCCAGCCAGTCAAAGACCATCGGCGAACAGCTCAAGAACATTCAGGACAGCATCAGCGAAATCGTTGCGGCTTCGCAGGAAACAAGCGATGCATTCGTTGAAGTTTCAACACGAATCCACGAAACAGATACACTCGTGCGCTCCGTTCGGATGTCCCTTGAAGAGCAGAATGCAGGCTCCAAGAGCGTCATTACCTCTCTTGAAACCATGGACAAGAATGCCGAAAACGTGCGCAAGGCCTCGGCTCAGATGACGGAAGGCAGTGCCCAGGTACTAAAGGAAATGACGAGGCTCAGGGATTCCGTAGAAGCAGTGCGCGACAGCATGGCCGCCATGTCGGAAAATGCCCACAGTGTCGTTCGGAGCGGAAAACAACTTGATGACAGTGTAGCCGAAATAGACATCTCCATCGACAAGCTGGGTAGCGACATCGGTCGTTTTAGAACAGAGTAAAAAACGTGCGAGACCGTTTTTTACAGCTTCCCTATTTTCTTAAAATCCAAAATAGTACATAATAGCCCCATAGAAAACAGTTCACACTGTAAATCTCCGTTGGAGCTCTGCACTGTGTGTATTCTAAAGCATGCATCGTTGCATGCATGCCAAATTATTGAGGTGTACCAACACAAAAAAAAACTTTTAGGAGTATTCAAATTGAAAAACTTCACAAAACTCTGCAGTGCATTCATTGTTGCTGCAACCCTATTCACTTCTTGTTCAAAAAAAGACAAGACCCTGTACCTGTACAACTGGACCTATTACACACCAGAATCCCTGCTGCGAAAATTTGAGCAAGAATTTGACTGCAAAGTCAAACTCGACAGCTATTCTACTTGTGACGAAATGTATGCAAAAATCAAAGGCGGAGCAAAGGGATATGACATTGTCATTCCTTCAAATGACTTTGTTTCCATCATGATTAAGCAGGGCATGCTTCGGGAACTGGATCAAAGCAAACTCACAAACCGCAGCAAAATCAATCCCGTCATCCTTGAAAAGCTGGACTACGATCCAGACATGAAATATGCAGTGCCATACGCCCTTAGTGCAACAGGAGTCATTGTAAACAAGGCAAAAGCCCAGGCTGCTGGCATAGATTACAAGCGTGACTACAGCATTTTTGCAGATACGCGGTTTGCAGGACATGCAACCATGATGGATGAAATGAGAGAAGTAATTGGATGTGCCCTTGTCCACAAGGGATACGATTTGAATACGACAAATGAAACGGAGCTGAAAGAAGCTACCGACATGATCATCAACGAATGGAAGCCCAATTTGGTAAAGTTTGATGCAGAAGGATTCGGTAAGTCCTTTGCTTCAGGAGACTTTTGGCTGTGCCAGGGCTATCCTGAAATTGTATTCGGAGAAGTAGATGCAGACAAATGGGCAGAAACCATTGATTTCTTTATTCCTTCAGAAGGTGGACCTGCCACAGTAGACTGCATGTGCATTCTTAAAGACGCACCTCACTACGAACTTGCAAACGAGTTCATTAATTTTATCCACCGTCCTGAAAACTATGCCGTGTTCATTGACGAATTCGGCTATCCATGCGTGACCAATCTGGAAGCATTGCAATATGTAACGCGCCCTGCAATGTACGATGCAGAGCAGGCGTATTCATGTACGCTAAAACAGGACTTGGGAGATCAGCTTGACAAATACAACGAGCTGTGGCAAAAAATACGCTTTACAGAATAACCTTCTGTAGCGTTTCAAACAAAACCGAAATATCAACAGGCTTTGCGACATAGGCGTTCATGCCTGCCTGCAAAGCCTTTTTTTTGTCTTCATCAAAGGCATTCGCTGTCATTGCAATAATCGGCACAGAAGCAAGATCTTTGTCTTCAAGGGCACGTATGGTCTTGGAGGCTTCGTATCCATCCATGACAGGCATCTGAATGTCCATAAGGACAACCGTATAGTAGCCGGCACCTTTTTCCAGAATCTTTTTCACTGCAACAGAACCGTCTTCGGCTTCGTCCACAGAAAAACCAGCTTCACTCAGTATGGCACAGGCAATTTCCCTGTTAAAGGCATTGTCTTCGGCAAGCAGAACCCGTTTGCCATGGGCATCAAACCACCGTGCAGAGACATGAGCTTCGGCGAGGTATGTATTGCTTTGCTGCTCTGAATGTGACACAGGTTTTAAAGGCAGCATTACAACAAATTCCGTGCCAACATTCTTCTTGCTTGTCACGGATATGGTTCCACCCATCATGTCAATGAGCCGCTTTGTAATTGTCATGCCGAGTCCCGTTCCAGGAATTCCACTCACGGTTGAAGAACGTTCCCTCTCAAACGGATTGAAAATACGGGTAATGAAATCGTCACTCATGCCTATGCCCGTATCTTTTACACGGAACTCATATGATACCTTTCCTTGATTATGAATCTCGGCAACTGCCAAGACAATACTGCCACCTACATTCGTAAATTTTACGGAGTTGCCCAGCAGATTAAGCAGAATTTGATCAAGACGCAGACGATCGCATAGCACCCATTCATTATGAACGGATTGCGTGTCAACCGTAAACGTAAGGTTCTTGGCATTTACATTTGACTGCATGATGTTCTTTAAGTCTTCAACAATGTCCAATATGTCGTATTCCTGTTCTGCCAAATGGATTTTTCCACTTTCGATGTAGCTCATATCCAGAACATCATTAATGAGCATCAGCAAGTGATTGCTTGCCGTTGCTATTTTTTCAAGGTACGATTTCGCAAGCTCCGCATCATCAATATGATTCAAAGCAAGATTTGTAAAGCCTACAATGGCATTCATTGGAGTACGGATATCGTGCGACATATTTGAAAGGAATTGACTTTTTGCCTGATTTGCAATTTCTGCACGTGCAAGGGCATCTTCGACAATCTTGCGCTGTGCACTTTCCGCTTCAACGGCGGCAGTACTGTCAACCTTGACGAACAGGGCATAGGGCTTGTGGTCTATGATTGCCTTTGACACAGTCATTGTATACACACTTTGTGTGCCACTCTCGCTTTTTTCCGTACCTCGAAAGTTTATATGATACGAAATACCGTAAGGCATATTAATAAGCCGTTCCTTTGTAAACGAATCGCGCACACGGTCTACATCGTCAGGAAACACTGTCAGCATCTGGTCGTCAAGGAACTTTTCAAACTCCCCACGCACATCTGAATTGATGCGATCATTTTCAAAATAATGATAAACAGCTGTAAATTCCTGCAAATCAACCTGAAGAACACCTTTGTACATGTCAGAGGCCGTAGTAATGAGAATCTTTTCATAGTTTGCAAGCATCAATTCTTTCTTTTTCTGAAGCGTTATGTCTTTGGTGTTTCCATAGGCAATGACATCACCCGTGTTTTCATCTGTTGTCAGAAAAAGACTTCGGCGGATGTAAAGTTCATTGCCCCGTGGATCTATTGCAGGATATTCGATTGAAACTTCGCTTTTGCCGACTGCTGCACAATTTAAGAGATATTGTCGGCTGCTGCTAGCCAGAAAGTCCAATCGAGCTGTGCTCTTTACAAATTTATCAGCCCAGTTTTCTACATACGTTTCAAAGGTGCAGGGAAACTGTATATCAAGCAATTCCTCTAGAGGAACATTTTTACCGTCTTTCACATGAGCTTTTCCATAATCCATAATGTTTTGCGTCAAGTTCACTTCAAAAATGGTTATGGCATCTGCAAGAACAGCATTCTTGTATTTTTCAGATTTTATTAGAGATTCCTGAACGATTGTATAATATCGTTCCTTTTCTTCGTTCTGGTCCTTTATGAGTTTTTTCTTTTCCGCAAGCATTCTTTTTTGACTGTTGTTGACCATGAGCGACAGATAGATGATATAGAAGATAAAAAGGAATACAATGATGGTAATTGTGGCAATCTGCATGATGACAGATTTATAGAACATCCTGTTATACAGATGAGCAGGAAGAATCTGAACAACAAACCAATCTGTTTTTGGTACAGCACAAATACTTCCGAAAGCAATACCTTCCGCTTCATAATACTGAAATACGGTATTATTCATCATATCTATATGATTAAGAAAAGTTTCCTTGCCCTCCAATGACACACCATAGTTTTCCAGTATATCCTTCATATACTGCATTTCACCCATGTCAAAGGAGCCTCCGATAAGCCGTCCAGAGCGTGTACACAGAATTGCCATTCCACTTTCATCGGGATATAAATTGTCCATCATCGGTTGCAGGAACATCTGTTCAGACATGATACCAGTTAAAACACCGAGGATATTCCCACCATCGAACAATGGCGTATAAAAGTATACAAGACTCTTTGAAGCATAAGACTCTCTAAAGTCTATCCATACACCAGATTTTCCAGCAAAACCTTCTTTATAATATTCAAAATCATTGAATGCAGAAAAAGAAGCCGGCATGTATTCTATTGAAGAAAAAGGAGTTTGGAGTTCGAAAGACTGAAGAATTTCTGCAGGGTCTTCAAAGTTTTTGTCTTTTATTGTTTGGGAAACGAAATTTGAAGCAAGCTGAAGGGCTTGAAGCGATGATTTAACACAGAGTCCTATTTCATTTGCAATTCTGTAGTTATTCTGCTGCGAGGCCATGGTCGCATATTTATTGACAGTCTTTCGTGAACCATTCGTATAGGCTGTAATAACAACAACGAAAATAATACTGATGACGCTCGCAACAAGGATTTTGATTAAAGGATTTTCTTCTTTCATCTAATATTGTTTCCTGTTCCTTCTATTGTACCATAATTTGTCAAAAAGTATAGAGTAGAATATTATTTTCAAGTATGGTACTATGCTATCTACAGTATGGATAACATTTTAGCAGATATAGAATGGTACAAGAACGACAACATCAAGGCCATTGAAGCAAAGGTCGAAGCCCAAAAGATTGCATTTTCTCCGCTGACGTTTCAGGCAGTGCAGGCACTGCGTTCTCTTTCAATCTTACAAATCATAGAGGATGCCGGAGACAACGGCATTTCTGCATTCGACATTTCTCAAAAGACTGGCGTTTCTGAATACGGAGTAAAAGTCTTGTGCGAAATGGCACTTGGCATGAAGGTATTGTGCCTTTCAAAAGACAGCACCAGTGTACAAAATGAAAAATATATGCTAGGAAAAACAGGCTGGATGATTCTTGAAGACAACTTGACGAAGACCAATTTTGATTTTGTCAACGACATCTGCTACAAAGGGGCATTTTACCTGGCTGAATCCATTAAGACAGGCAAGCCGGAAGGCCTGAAAGTGTTCGGAGACAAGTGGACAACTATATACGAGGCATTATCGTCACTGCCAGAAAAGGAAAAGACCAGCTGGTTTGCCTTTGATCATTTTTACAGTGACATTGCTTTTCCAGAGGCACTACCCATTGTATTTGCAGGCAAACCACGCCACATTGTAGACATTGGGGGAAACACGGCAAAATGGTCTATTGCATGCTGTTCATACGATGCCGACGTAACCATGACCATTGTTGATTTGCCAGGGCAGACTGCCGTTGCAGAACAGAATGCCAGAAAAGCAGGCTTTGCGCAGCGCATACACACGTACAACGGAAACATACTCGATGCACAGACAGTGCTTCCACAGCAGCCCGATGCAGTGTGGATGAGTCAATTTCTGGACTGCTTTTCGCTCAAGCAGATAACAAAGATCCTTCGTAAAGTCCATGAATGTGCCAGCAGAAGCACGCTCGTCTATGTGCTTGAACCATTGTGGGACAAACAGAAATTCCTTGGAGAATCGTATGCACTGCAGGCTACGTCTCTCTACTTTACCTGCATGGCGAACGGCAACAGCAAAATGTACCGCTACGAAGAACTCGTAAATGCAATTGAAACCGCAGGATTTGAATTAAAGACAGCCCATCACAACCTTGGTTCGAATTCATATTCACTGCTGGTATTCAAGCCCTGCATGTAAACGCTCTGGAGCACTCAGGTGAAGGAACTTTTCATTTCAAATCCGTTCTGTTGGGCACCAGGCATATCAACTGCAGAAGAATGGGCAGAATGGAAAAACGGAACGCGACACATTCAATGCACTGAAGAATCTCCTTCCATAGACTTTACGGCACCCGTATTTCGAAGACGATTAAGCCAGCTCACTAAAATGACCATTCAAGTAGTCCATGATGCAGTGCAAGTCTACGATTGCACAAACATAAAGCAGGTATTCGTTTCCCAAAGGGGAGAAATCAAACGGGAATACACCATAAACGAAAAGCTGATCACCGAGCAGGAAGTTTCACCGTCTGCATTTTCTCTTTCCGTATTCAATGCACCCATTGCACTGGCCTCCATTGCCTGTCACTTGAAAAGCGGCTACTCAGTCATGTTTCCTTCTGGAAACAATTTCTCCGATGCACTTGATGCGGCCTGTGCTCCGCTTCTGTGCAAAGACGAAACGGACATTCTGTTCATATATGCAGACGAACTCGTGCCAGAATGCTACGGTGCATTGCGCCCGACAGAAAACGAACCTCTGGCTTTTGCAGCAGTCATATCATCTCAAAAACGAAATGATTCTTTCAAAGTTCTTTCGCTGCACGAATTGCATCAGGCGCAACAAATAGCAAAACATATTTCTCCATCAGATTTTTTAAGGGGCATTCTATGAAAAAGAATACAAACCCACGGTACAGTACAGAAGGACTTCCTCCTGTAAAAAACAGACTGTTCTACATCTACGCGTGCATTATAAAGCTCGTAATGTGCGTTATATTCGGCACAGGAGCTATTCTTATAGGCACCATTGCCCTTCCTCTGTTCAAGCTCATCTTTCATCCAAACAAGAACTTTAAAAAACATTCCCGTGCATTCGTAAGCCAAACGTTTCGCTTTTTCATCTTTCTTATGAAGCATACGAAATGTCTCGATGTAACAGTAGCCAACAGAGAGGAATTCAAGACACTTTCTTCAAAAATAATCGTGGCAAATCATCCGTCCATCCTCGATGTTGTTTTCCTTATTTCGCTTATGCCCAATGCGGACTGCATTGTACGGGGAGGGCTGTCGAGAAGCGTATTTTCAATCATCATCAAACAGCTGTATCTTGTAAACACTATGGGCATAGAAGAAATGTATGCTTTGGCACGAGAAACGCTTTCCGAGGGGAACAACCTGATTATTTTTCCAGAAGGAACACGTACTCCACGTCATGGCGTGAACAAATTCAAACGAGGGGCAGCCCATATCGCCTATGAAACAAACACAGACATTCAGCCAGTCTACATTGGAGGAACAGATAAATACGGTTTGGGAAAGCATGATGCATTCTTTTCCTTTAACAGAACGGACATTTACCGATACAACATAAAGCTTTTACCTCAAATCAGCATACGTGAATACAAGGAATATGAACCGCAGATTGCAACCAGACACCTTACAAAAAAGATTCATTCAGAACTTGCAGCAGAAGCGTACCTGTATGACAATAAAATCATTTAGAAAACGAAATCCATTTTTTACAATGGTAATGATGATACTACTGTGTCAGGCACTACAATGTCCTCCGCTCTTTGGACAAGCTTCACCTCTCGCTACAGTTCGCAACAAGGGCTTCTCCAAAACCATCAACATTTGGGCAAAAACAAAGCAAATGCCTGGAACTCGGGTCATCATGGAAGCTACAGTACCAGACAATCCATGCGGAACAGCAATCATCATTTGCCCTGGCGGAAGCTACCATCATCTTGGCATTTACAATGAGGGACACACCACGGCAAAATGGTTCAATACCCATGGAGCTGCAACATTTGTTCTTCGGTATCGGGTCGCACAGGACAACTATCACTATCCTGCCATGATGCAGGACATTCAAAGAGCAATCGAACATGTCAGGCTACATGCTGATGAATATGGCATTAATCCAGCAAAAGTAGGTCTCATCGGTTTTTCTGCAGGTGGTCACTTGGTAACATGGGCGGGCGCTTTCGGCGAACGTGAAAATGAGCTGAAAAAAATAGGCATTCACACAACGGTCAGCCTTCGTCCTGATTTTGTCATTCCTGTGTATCCTGTCGTGACAATGCAAGAAGACATTGGACACAAATGGTCTCGAAAGAGCTTGCTTGGAAAAAATCCCTCGCAGGAACAGAAAGACCTGTTTTCCATGGAACTTCAGATTCCAAAATCAATGCCACCAGTGTACCTTGTAGCATGTCATGATGATCCTGTTGTCATGTTTGAAAACAGCGAACGCCTCTATGCTTCTCTTTTGGCACAACACATTCCCTGTACGTTTGCCCAGTATGAATGGGGAGGTCATGGTTTTGGGATGCTGAACAATGCATTCATGAAGGAATTCCATTGGAATGAATCACTGTATCAATGGCTCAAGGAACTGTCATTTCTTCCATGAACAACGCACATCTCCACACTCATATCAATTTCTGCACGGAGATGCTCGTATCAGAACCAATGCCAAATGCTTGTGAAGACGGATCTCCCCTCAATTCTGGTTTTTCAAGTTCAACATAATCATAGCGAGATAGTGAAAAAAATCCAATGTCCTGAGCATGAGCATCACCTTTCTTTGCAGAGCAGGCAATACGCCGCTTCCCATCACACAGCAAATAGCGAATTCGGCCAGACTTGTTCAGCATACCATCAGAAACGACCGTGTACCCCGACTTACAAAGAGCCTGCCCACGTCCATTTTTTGGAAAAACATCATCCTTACAAAATGCCATGTATGTCATTTTTACAGACTGTCGGTCAAGCTTGGCAAGCCTTGCTATTGAGGCAACGGGCTCAACAGGTTGCCAAGGAATTTCTGCATGACATGTCTGTTGACTGCCCGATTCCGATATGGGACACACATGTGAAGTCAAGCAGGGCGATATGACAGAAAAGCCGTCCTGCACAAGATTGTCCCGTACACAGATAAGATTTCGGCTCGTCAAAAGCAGTGCAGGTTCTGACACAAGCAGTATGCCTCCACTTCCTAAAAACGATGCAAGCTTTTTTAGGAATGCCGTTCTGCGTTCAAGGGCGTTTCCTGCATTCTTCCACAATTCGTTTAAAGAATGACTGAGTACGATAATGTCATACACTCCATCCAGCATTGGAAAATCATTCGATTCAAAATCATGTACTATGGAATGCACTTCAGTTGATGACCATTCAGATGCAAACAAACGTTCTGCCAGAGCAAGTGCTTTTTTTGAAGAATCAACAAGTGTTACGTCCTGCACACAAAAAGAATCGCACAGTGCCGCCGAAGCAGGCGCAGGACCAGAGCCAATATCAAGGATGTGCAATGATGTTTTTTTTACAAACGGATCTATTGCAAGGGCTTCTACCGAAACCTGCATGAACGAAACTGGCCAGTAATACAAAAGGTATGCACCTAAATAGTTGGTACTATCCATGTATCCTGCACCTGCCAGCTTTCGCTCACCCGTCAGGCCTCGCTGCAATGCTAAAAGCGATTGAGACACGGCTACCAATTCCTTCTGAGACAGATGTGAACCGTCAGTAGTATTGCGCCACAGCGAAACAAGAACCGGAATGTGTTTTTTCAGTTTAGAATTCAGTTGGTTCAACATGGTAGACAGAGCCACAGTTCTGGCAACGTAATTCAAGCGTTTCATTCTTAGCTTTTAAATCAAACCTGTCCTTTTCGCTCATTGTCTTTAAAAAGCGAATGAAAAAGTCTTTAGAACAGGGGCAATCATATACAATATCACGATGCACGGCTACAATAGGATTAAATGAACCAAACGTTTTCTGAAGAAATTCCTCGTGGGAATGTCCTTGACTGAACCATGTACCCAAAGAAGGAGCAGCCCGATATGCTGATTCGACTTTTTCAATCAAGGCTTCATTCTGCTCCTGATTAGATGCCGTATTAATTTGAGAACCAAGCTTTTCCTTGCCGTTATAGTGGCCGCCTGTTTCTGGCATAATCTGAATAAAGATGCCCCCTGCGCCGATGACGCGCCCCTGTTTGTCCATCTGAATCGAGGTTGTAATGGCAGTCTTTAACTGCTCGCTACGATCAAAAAAGAATACCAAATCATCAGCAATGTTGCCCGTAGTATTCACAGAACTTGTCTGCGGATATTTGTCACCTGGGCGAGCAGTCTGAATGGTCATGAATCCATCACCAGACAGGAACGGTGTCAAATCCCAATTTTCCAAAGGCTTTTCTACAGGAACATGATCCGTCAATAGATATCCGCGCACCCATCCAGTTGAATCAGCCTCAACGCTAAAACCTTTTGCAAGAGAAGACTCGACATCATAGCGCCAGCTGACATGTTCCCTACCTTTCATGAGGGCAGGAATAAGCAATGCTCCACACAAAGATGCCTGTCCCAAAATGTATGTTTCCAGAATTCCCGTGCAGTGTTGCGCCCTCATCTGGTTTACAAAATGAGTCCCATGAAACAGCGCACCGCGTATTCTGCCTTCTGCCATGGTAAAATGAATCATTTCATCCTTCTGCAGAACCTGTAAATATTCGGACAGTTCCTTGTCCTGTATCTGAGCCTTAATCATAAGTCCACTATAACAGATAAAAGCATAATAAAAAAGCCCTGCTCCCACACAAAGGAAGCAGAGCATATAGCATTAAAGAAAGACTCTGTTATTGGAACATCGAAGATGCCGAAAGCTTGAAGTTTATTTTCCTGACTTCTTGCGCTTTGAAGTTACATCAAACAGAACGGCAAGCAAAAGAACCAAGCCCTTTACAGCACGCTGCCAGTTGGAATCAACACCAAGGATTGACATACCGTTGTTCAAAACACCCATGAAGATAGCACCGACAACAGCACCTCCTACAGTACCTGTTCCACCGTAAGCAGAAGCACCACCGATGAAACATGAACTGATGGCATCCATTTCATAGTTTGTACCTGCTGTAGGGGCAGCAGAATTAAAACGTGCAATACAGACAAGAGCTGCAACAGCAGAAAGGAATCCCATGTTTGTGTATGCAAAGAACATAACTTTGTCAGTATTGACACCAGAAAGCTGAGCAGCCTTTGCATTGCCGCCAAGTGCATACAGATAGCGGCCAGGAACAGTATTCTGAGTGTAGTAGCCATAAGCTGCTACAATGACAGCCATCAGAATCAAGATTACAGGAAGACCTTCATTCTGTCCAAGCAAGCCTGCTACAACAAGAATGACTGCACTCAAAATAACAAGCTTACCAATGAACAATCCCATTGGCTCAACTTCGTAACCCTTCTTAATTTTTCCTGTGCGGTTAATGAACTGGATGACAATATAAATTGCACAACAGATAACCGCAATAATCATTGTTACAGTGAAAATTCTTGACTGTGCAGCATCGAAGCCAATTCTGTCAAATTCCTCATCAGAAATTGCAGGAATAGAACTGTTGAACAAAGCAAGATACTTGTCTGGCATTGGGGAAATTGTCAAACCGTTCAAAACAATAAGGGCAACACCACGCCACAAAAGCATACCAGCGAGCGTTACAATAAATGGCGGAATATGGATGAATGCAATCCACATACCGTGCCATGCACCAATCAAGATTCCAATGATAAGGCACAAGAAGATTGAAGCATAAATGTTCCAACCAAGGGTAACGATGAACGTACCGGCAAGAGCACCAACCAGACAAACGATGGAGCCAACAGAAAGGTCGATGTTACCACCAGTCAAAATACATAGAAGCATACCTGTTGCAAGGATAACAACATAAGAGTTCTGCTTGATGATATTCGTAACATTCTGTGGAGCAAACAAAGAACCATTTCCTGTAGCCACAATGAGCACCTGGAACAGTACCATAACGGCTATAAGAACCAAAAATATTGTATTGCTTTTAAGCGTGCGCTTAAGGTTATAAGATGTAGATGCCATATTTTTCCTCTCTTTTATTTCTTGCCAGAATTAATAATGCAGGTCATGATTTTTTCCTGACTTGCTTCCTTTGCAGGAAGTTCCGCAACCATGCGACCTTCATTCATTACGTAGATGCGGTCGCTCATGCCGAGAACCTCTGGCATTTCTGATGAAATGAATATTACAGACTTGCCGTCTTCCACCATTTTGTTGATGATGCAGTAAATTTCATACTTTGCACCAACATCAATACCTCGGGTTGGTTCATCCAGAATAAGAATGTCCGGATCTGCAAAAAGCCATTTTCCCAAAAGAACTTTCTGCATGTTACCGCCAGAAAGGTTGCCGACATTTTCTTCAATGGAAGCACACTTCGTATGCATTTCCTTTACGTAGTGGCGGGCAACCTCACGCTCCTTATCAAAGTCAACGATTCCATGCTTTGATATCTTTTCAGGCTTTGCAGAAGACGTATTGCGCGAAATGGATTCCGTAAGAATAAGACCATTACCCTTGCGGTCTTCGGTAACGTATGCAATATGATGGTCAATGGCAGACTTTACCGTAGGAAATTTTACTTCCTTTCCGTTCAGGAAAATCTTGCCATGGATATTTGCCCCGTAAGAATGACCAAAAATGCTCATTGCAAGTTCTGTACGTCCTGCACCCATCAAACCACTGATGCCGACAACTTCACCTTTGCGCACGTTAAAGTTTACGTGGTCGCAAACCTTTATGCCATCGAATACTGGATGGTCAACACACCAGTCCTTTACCTCAAAGCAGATTTCACCAATCTTTGAATTGGTGCGCTTAGGGAAACGATCTGTAATGCTGCGTCCGACCATTGCAGAAATGATATTGTCTTCAGAGAAAGAATCGTTTACTTTGTCCATTGTCTGGATAACACGACCGTCTCGAATAACAGTAATCCTGTCTGCAACGTAAGAAACCTCATTCAGTTTATGTGAAATAAGGATGGAAGTCATTCCCTGCTTTTTGAATTCAAGAAGCAGGTCAAGCAAATGCTTTGCTTCTGTATCATTAAGGGATGCCGTAGGCTCGTCAAGAATAAGGAGCTTTACGTTCTTTCCCATTGCTTTTGCTATCTCAACAAGCTGCTGCTTACCGACACCAATATCCTTGATAAGGGTGTGGGAAGAATCTTTTAGACCAACCTTTCGTAAAAGTTCATCAGCTTTACTGTATGTTTTTGCCCAGTCTATCTTTGATTTTGTTCCCTGCTCATTGCCAAGGAACATGTTTTCACCTATTGTTAAAAGTGGAACCAGGGCAAGTTCCTGATGGATAATAACAATACCGCATTTTTCACTGTCTTTTATTTTTTGAAATTTGCATACATTTCCGTTATAGATAATGTCACCGGAATATGTACCAAACGGATAAATGCCACTCAAAACGCTCATCAAGGTTGATTTTCCAGCACCGTTCTCTCCTACCAGAGCGTGAATTTCACCTTCTTCTACTTTCAAGTTAACATCATCAAGGGCCTTTACACCAGGAAATGTCTTTGTTATGTGGCGCATTTCCAACAATGTTTTTGCCATCGGAACCTCCTCTCTTTAGTAAAACTAAGGCAGGATTCTTCATCCTGCCTTAGCATCAAGTTCGCTTAATGATTATCTAGCGCAAGTCTGCTTCTGTATAGTAGCCAGAATCAAGAAGAAGCTTCTTGTAGTTGTCTACTGTAGCAAATACTGGGTCACAAAGGTATGAAGGAATGATTCCTGTACCGTTGTTGTATGTCTCTGTATCGTTAATAGGAGGCTCTTTACCTTTCATGATAGCTTCAACCATGTCAGCAACTTTGTTAGCAAGAGTACGTGTATCCTTGAAGATTGACATAGCCTGTGTACCAGCGAGCATGTTCTTTACGCTTGGCTTGTCGCAGTCCTGACCAGTAACGATTGGGAAATCTGCTGCAGTGTAACCTGCTGCTACGAGAGCATTTGTAATCCCAAGAGCACAAGAGTCGTTTGAAGAATATACAGCGTCAAGTTTCTTTCCGCGTGGACCGTATCCCTGTGCAGAGATGAGGTTTTCCATACGCTTCTGAGCTTCTTCTGTTGACCAGTTGAGAGTTGCACACTGAGCCTTTGATGTCTGTCCAGAAGGAACTACGAGAACACCCTTGTCGATGTATGGCTTAAGAACATCCATAGCACCACCGAAGAAGAAGTTGATGTTGTTGTCATCTGGTGAACCTGTGAACAATTCGATGTAAGCAGGATCTGCAGATGTGCGGTTCTTCAAGTTGAGTTTTTCTACAAGGAAGTCACCCTGAATTGTACCAACTTTGTAGTTGTCGAATGTAGCATAGTATGAAACTGCATTTGAGTTCATGATAAGGCGGTCATAAGCAATAACTTTTACACCCTGTCTCTTTGCTGTATCAAGAACGCCCTTGAGAGCAGATCCATCAATAGAAGCGATAACAAGAACCTTGTCACCCTTTGTAATCATGTTTTCAATCTGGCTTGTCTGTGTAGCAATGTCGTTGTTTGCATACTGAAGGTCTACTTTATATCCTTTCTTTTCAAGAACAGCCTTCATGTTTGCACCGTCCTGATTCCAGCGCTGCAATTCCTTTGTAGGCATAGATACACCAATAGGTACTTTCTTAGAAATCTTGTTAGACTTTTTTGCTGCGAATACGCTTGGTACGATCATCATACCAGCCAAAAGCACTGCCATTAATTTTTTCATAGTTTTTCCCCCTTAGAAAAATTACTATTTGTTTTGTTTTGATAATTTAATACTATCAGAAAACATATATCCGTGGGGTATCGAAATTCTGCAAAATTTTGCGAATTTCATTAGACTGCTACTTTTTTCTTGAAAAAATTGTCTTTAACATCTAGATTTTTTTGTCATAAGAAAAATCTAGATGATGAAAAAACTGTCATACCGCTCTATTCGCGGTACACTTCTCCATACGTATGAAAACCAGACTTTATGACGACTTCGTCAATATTGTTCTTTTCTACTATCTTTGGGTCAAGCCACACAACGGGAATCTCTGCATACCCGTTGTTGATTTTCCTTTGGTCTGGAACAATCTCCGACACCTTTTTTCCCCGTGCAAGCAGCACTGCGTACTCTGCCGCCATTTCAGACAACTCCGATATAGGCTTGTATACCGTAAAGTCCTGCTTTCCCCTCACCACATACTGGCATGCCGCAATATCGGCATCTTGACCGCAAATTGAAACATGATAGCCGGGATAGTAATCGTCAAACGCCTTGATGACACTGCCTGCAACAGCATCATTGCCGCACAAGATGGCGTCGGGAATGTTGCCGCTCGTTATAAGATTGACAGCCTCATTATACGACACGTCATAGTTCCAACCACTCGTGTAGAACGTTCCCTCAATCGAAATGCCTTTGCCTGCAATAACCTTGTTTACGCCTTTTTTCAGCAGGCTCATGTTAAAGTCTTCTTCCGGTCCAAGAATAAGGTACCACTTTTTTCCGACCCCTGTCGAAATAAACCGGCGGGCCATCAGCTCTCCAACACGCTCCGTGTCCACAGAAATGTACAAACTTATATCCGCATCCGTAATGAGACGGTCATAGGATATGACGGCAATTCCCTTGGAACGGAGCATCTTTATGGGTTCTGTAAGGGAATCCCTTTTTTTTGCAACGACAACAACGACATCAACCTTTCTGTCCATAAGGTACAAAAGCTGCTTTTTCTGTTCATCGACGCTGTTTCCCGCATTCTGAACGATTATGTCGGCATGCAACTCCTTCGTCTTATTCATAAAGACATCCAGATCCCGTTGCCACCGTTCCAGAGCAAGCGTATCAATGGAAAATCCAATGACAGGCTTTTTTTCAAACGAATTGACCTTGCTCCTGCTGGAAGTCTCGGATTTCGAATACTTTGCCTTGCATGAAACGAACAGAAAGGCAAACGCAACAACCACCACACTTTTAAAAATCCTATTTTTTTGCACCATTTGCTCCATCTCTATATTCTGTAGGAGTCAGACCAAATTTATTTCTGAACAGTCTGCTGAAATAATTCTGGTCTTTATATCCTACGCTTGCACTCACTTCCTTTATGCTTGCACGGGGATTCTTTAGAAGTTCCTGAGCTTTCTGCATCCTGATGTCCGTAATGTACGAAATGTAGTTTTCATTTTTTTCTTCCTTGAACAGTTTGCTCAGGTAAAACGGACTGACATTTACTTCGGCAGCAGTATCTTCAAGTGAAATGTTTTCTGCAATGTGCTCATTGATAAAGGCTACTGCTTTTTCAATGATGGGATTGTTGAGTTTTGAAGAATACTGCATTACATAGCTGGCACATTCACAGCAGCGAGCCTGCATGTATGCAACTATTTCTTCCATGGCATTCGTATTGCTCAGCACTGAAAATGCCGTCGAAAAGGCATCGTTTTCATACGCATTGTCTATTTCGGACGTTATGTTGCGCACATTTACCAGCAGTTCAAACATGCCGTTCTTGACACGCCCCATGTCGCCCGCATATTTTTCAACAAGGGCATTGCAATATGCAGATACAAGTGCATTCATGACACCGGCATCGCCAGCCCTGACTCGTCCAAAAATCTTTTCGGCAATCAGCCCCACGTTGTTCTTTTCTTCGGGGTGCTTTACCTCGTAGTCGGCAAAAAAGATGCCACCCTCCGCAGGAACTTTGCTTAGCACTTCGACCGCCTTGCTGTAAGCAATGTTCGTTTTCTGAATGTCCGTTTCAAAGTTACTTACGCCTGCCCGAATGCCCGAGCCAATGCTTATGCTCAGCAGCTTGTACAGATACGAAAGTTCATCCTGTATGACAGATTCGTTTTTGCCAGACGGAAAGATAAAGAACACAACAATCCTGTTGAGCATAAATGAACCGATTATGCACCGGCTTTTAGAAGTCAATGTTTCGCGCAGCTTTGGATATACTTCAGACTGCTTTTTTATGCGCGGAATCTCCAAACAACAGAAGCACCAGATGCTGTCATGAATGTCAAAGTACGAAAAATACTCGGAAACGTCTTTGCCCTCACTAAAGGCTGCAGAATAAATGAAGTCGCTTTCTATCATTGGTGAAACAAGATCGAGCTTTTTGTGCAGTTCAACCTCGTTGCTCACGCGTCCACGCCGCTGGTCAACAAGGTTCATGGCATTCCTTACCGTTTCAACCACCGTGTTGCGGTTAACGGGCTTGGTCAAATACTTGTATACCCCCAGATTCACGGCTTCCTGAGCATACTGAAACTGGTCAAAGGCACTCAAAATGATGATGACGATGTCGGGCTTTGATTGAATTATGTACTTGAGCGTTTCAAGTCCATTCAAGGCAGGCATGTTGATGTCCATAAAGATAATATCTATCTTGTTTTTTGCAACGACTTCCAGAGCCTGAGCACCTGACAGGCAGGAAAAAATCTGCACGTCAGAAGAAAAATTCTTTTCAATAATAAACTTAAGGGAATCAATCATTATCTGTTCATCGTCTGTAAGCAAAATATTATACATTTGGAATCCTTAGCAAAAAGGTTGTGCCGCCTTGTTCATTTGTTACTATATCAAAAACATCATTTCTATGGAAGTAAATTCGCAACCGTGAAATTACATTTATGAGACCTGTACCGGTTCCATTCTTGTCGTCTTTCTGAGGAACGGCAGATTCCGCCTTTAGGATTTTTTCGCGAAGCTCAGGCGAAAAACCGCACCCGTTGTCAGAAATTTTGATGAGAATCTGAAACACTTCTTTTTCAATTGCAATTTCAATGATACCTTTTGCTTCTTTCAAGCCGTACTTCATGCAGTTTTCCACCAGCGGCTGGAGCGTCATCCTCGGCAACAGGTTCTCATACTTTTCGGCAACCGTTTTCTTAATGAATTCAATCCGGTCTCCAAAGCGAACCTTCATGATGTACACATAGCTGTCAACGAGGGACAGTTCTTCATCAATGGTTGCAACAGGTCCTTTCTGCTGAATGTTATAGCGAAAGAAATCAGCAACCTGCTCCATAAAGTAGCACGTCTTGTCCGCACCTTCCATCATTGCCAGCTGAGCACCAGTATTGAGCGTATTGAACAGAAAGTGCGGATTTATCTGGTTTTGCAATGCACGCAGCTGGGCATCGGCATACAGTTCTCTCATTTCCATTTCCTTTTCGCGCAACTCATTTTCCTGAGCAGCCTTTTCCCAAATCTTGTCAACGTATTCGCGAATGCTTACAATCATGCGGTCGAATGCGCGGCAAATGACTCCTATTTCTCCATCATCCTGATTGTTGAACAGTGGCACATCAAAGTCCATGTGGGCAACGCGGTTTGCAACATGGGAAATGTCCATAAGCGGTCTCGTAATGATGTTCAAGGACAGGTACAACATGGCAAGGATAAGGACAAAGAACATGACAATGAACACAACGCTCAACCGAACATACGACATGTACTGCCTGTGGCTGGCGGTATATATTTCTGCATTCCGCTGTAGCATCAGCATGTTCAGGTCTTCCATTTGGGAAAGCAGCATGGAATAGCACGTCATGCTTTTCTTGTAGAAGAGCGTTGCACTTTCCATGTTGTTTGCACGCATGGATATTACCGCGTCAAGACTGTATTTAAAGAACGACGACAGCAACTGGTTTACAATGAATTCCTTGTGCATGATAGTATCCGTAGACGGACTTTTCTGAAGATATGAAGCCGAGTCCTCGGTCAATGCCTGAAAGTGATAGTAGGAATCGATGCTTTCAAAGGTTCGGTACTGCATGTAATCGCTCAGCGAAGCTTCCGTACTCGAAAGATAGGTGGCTATGGTGTTCAGCTTCCTGTTGGTTTCGTATGTGCGCCCTATCCTTTCCAATGCATGTCTGTTCATGTTTATCATGACAAGAAAAGAAAACGCAATGACAACTATGGCAATGATGACACTCATGAAAATGCGCAGTCTGAAATTGGTATGCAGCCGTTTCAAAAGATTGACTTTCATAGTGAGCCTGCCTTTTTTACGCGGACATCTGCCGTGATGTAATTGTTTGCATGCCCATAGCGGATGTATTCAAACAATTCCCGCAATGCAGAACGCCCTATCTTTTGAGAATCAATCGAAAGCAGTTCCGTGACGATGCCGTTTTCAAGATACTTTTCAACGACGCTGCCTTCGCCAAACCCGATAATACCGATGTCACCGCTCATGCCCATGTCAGTCACCAGCTGGGCGGTGTGAATGGTATCTTCCGTGGAAAGGCACACAATCAAATTAACGGCATCGTCGCGAATCTTTCGTTCAACAGAACCATTGCGCTTGTGAATTTCAGAGGACGAAGCAAGCTCCACGACCGAAGTATCAATGTTCCTCCATCCGCCCAACGAATTGGTAAGCGATGACATGAGGATGCTGTAATTGGGATTGTTTTCCATATTCGTATTGATGATGATGAGCGAGCCGCGCCCTCGCAGATAGGTGGAACATTCATAGGAAATCTTTCGCCCCAGTTCCGAATAGTTTGTACCTATGTACGAAATTTGGGAAACAGACGGCAGATACTGGGCAACAGTCACCAAGGGAATTGTCTCCTTGTCTTTGTTCAGCGGCACCTCTACATTTGAATCCATTTCATCCATGTAGGCAATCACGCCGTCGGCATTCGTGTATGCCGCATAGTCCAAAAGATTCTGCATGGACTCCTGTTCCACGGTGGACTTTGGAATGTTCAGCTCTACAACACAGTCATATTCACGGCTGACTTCTTCTGCACCGGTAAAGATATCGCTCAAAAACGATTCATTTTGAGAACGTCCGACAATGACAATGTGGTACGTCCTGTTTTCGGACGGCTCAATGCCCGTACCGTCTTCAATGGCATACAGGGGAGACAGGTAAAACATATACACGCAAAAAATCACGGCAAGCAGCCCCAGCAAAACAAAAAAGAGTATGCGAATCTTTACAGATACATCAGTCTTCATAGCAGGTTCTTCCACCCCATTCCTTAGAATTTTCTTTTTCGTGGGCAATCGTCTTGTCAAAGTCAGCTTCTGGATCACATTTGTTTTCTATTTCCAGTGCTGTAGCATGAAGCCTTCGCAGACATTCCGACTTGTCGGTATAGCCCAATTTCGATTTTTCTATCGATTCGCCCAAAATGCGGATTGACTCATCATAGATTCTTGTAGGAACAGGGAACGGATGACCATCTTTTCCACCGTGTGCAAAGCTAAAGCGAGCAGGATCAGTAAAACGGGAAGGAGTTCCATAAATGACTTCGCTCACCAGTGCCAGCGACTGCAATGTGCGGGGACCAAGACCGGGAGTCAGCAAAAGCGTTTCAAAATCCTGCGGCTGGCTTTCATACGAAGCTGCCAGCACGCCACCCAGACGCTTCAAGTCTACATCTTCTGCAAGCACTTCATGATGGGCAGGCATGATGCAGTTGCGCTCAGAATGGGATTCAACCATTTCAGTTGCCTGCATGTCGCCCTCAAACAAAGAAAGCTGCCCTGAGTCCATGAGTTTTATTTCCCTTACAATTCGGTCGGGATGCTCCGTGGCAAGGGAAAGAACAGACTGCCTTGTAGAGGAAGCCTTGGCATCGGCAAGATTCAAAATTGCACCGCGGCTTTCGCCCGTAACACCTGAATGGGGATTTTCCACAAACGAGCGTACATGGGCGGAACACCAGTGATAGCGGCGTGCCGTTTTTTGCTCAGCATTCATGCCCTGCTGCACCACCGCCCAGTCACCTTCGTCTGACAGAATGAAATTATGCTGATACAGTTGAAAGCCATCCTGCACGGCAGTGTTGTCCACTTTTGCACAGAGCTTGCTTGCACGCACCAATGCAGTGCCGTCAAGTCCTGTCCTTTCGCTCAGATACAAAAGTTCATCGGGTGTTTTTCTGGAATACTTTCCGCGGCCACCGCAGATGCACAGCCCAAATTCCCGTGCACGTGCATTGATGCCGCGTTTCAAAGCATACATGACGCTTGTCGTGATGCCACTTGAATGCCAGTCCATGCCAAGCACGGCACCCAGCGACTGAAACCACAGAGGGTCGCTCAAGCGACACAGCACTTCCTTTTTGCCATAGGTGAGCAGCAGAGTCTGTATAATTTCCGTTCCCAGCTGCATCATGCGGTCGGCAAGCCACTTGGGCACAACACCATGATGCAGGGGAAGATCAGCATGCCCCGTCTGCTTTATCATAGTGAAAAACGGTTACTTGACTTTAAGCCACGACCAGAAAGAAGGGTCTTCCTGCCCGATTCTCCAGAATGCAATGCGGTCAATGTCCTTGTCGGCATACATGCGAAGCCGAGCCACCAGCGAGAATGTATCATCGAAATAGCCTGTCACCTTTATCTGCTTAGTAAATGTAAAATACGGCACTGAATTTTCACGTTCCACCGTGTGCATGTTGTTTTCGCCCAAAATCCTGTTTATGCCGCTAAAATACCATGCCTTGCCGTAATTTTCATCTTGCCATGTCCTTCCATAGAATGGAAGCCCCATGACAAGCTTCTTTTTCGGGAGCACCGTCTTTGCATAGTCAGCAATGCGTTCGCACCAGTCCATGCTTGCAACAGCACCAGGTTTACTTGTGCTCCAATGTTCATCATAAGCCATAATGATGATGCGGTCAACAAGAGGTTCTATTTTCGTGTAGTCAAACACATCGTTTTCAAGCGTCTTGACACGGGCCGGAAGAGCAATGGTAAGCCACTTTTCCTGACCGATGCGTTTTCGCAAGGCAGCAATAAAGTTTCTGAAATGCTCTCCATCTTTCTTGGGAATCAGCTCAAAGTCAATCTGAATGCCATCATACGAAGAACATGCCTTGCCCAGCGTTTCTATAATCTTTTTGCTCACGCCAAACTGAGGATCAAGGACAAAATGAGTAAGAGAACGGCTTTCGCACGTAACGACCAGATGTTTCCTGCCCTTGTAATTCTTGAATTTTGCCGCATTGGGAATCTTGTCGATTTCGCCATAGCAGTCAATGTCTGCACTGAAATAGCACAAATCCGTTATGGGCATTTTGCTGTTGAATTCATATTCCCGATCCTGCATGACATATCCCCACACCTCGTGAAACTCCACAGGGTCTCCAGTAGGCAAGTCGTGAAAATACTTCATTGTAATTTCTTCGGTCGTTTCTGTAGCTTCAGCAGAGCCCTCTTCCGTTACCAAAGCTGCATCATCTGGCACAAGGTCATCTTTTTTTCCATTTGAAAAAACAGGCAGGGCCACAGCCATCAAGCACAATTCCATCAATGCAATCAGCGTTCTTTTCATGTTGTTTTCCTTTTTATATACTGTTTTTTATGCTGCCTTACGGCATGTGAATGATTTCGCGAGGCTTGCTGCCATTTGCCGGACCAACAATACCACGTTCTTCCATTTCTTCTACAAGACGAGCAGCGCGGTTATAGCCAATCTTTAGCCTGCGCTGAATGTACGAAGCACTGGCTTTTCCAGCCTGAACGACAATATCCAGCGCCTTTTCGTACAGGGGATCTTCTCCGCCATCGCCCATGAGCGACACCTGTCCGTCATCATCATCATCGTCATCATCGGGAACAAATATTTCATCGTCAATGTATTCCGGTTCGCCCCACTGCTTTACGCTCTCAACAACGTTTTCAACTTCCTGGTCGCTGACAAACGTTCCCTGAATGCGTACGGGGAAAGGATCAGTAGAACTGGCATACAGCATGTCGCCTTTTCCCAGCAGTTTTTCGGCTCCCACCTGGTCAATGATGATTCGGCTGTCTGTTTTGCTTGCAACCATAAAAGCAATGCGGCTCGGAATGTTTGCCTTGATCAGTCCCGTAATGACATCGATGGACGGGCGCTGGGTTGCCAGTACAAGGTGAATTCCCACGGCACGGCTCATTGCACACAGGCGGGCAACAACGGTTTCAAGCTGTTTTCCTGTTGTAGCCATAAGGTCTGCAAACTCGTCAATGACAACAATAAGATACGGAAGCTTTTCTGCAGCAATCCGACGGTCTACGATGCGCTTGTTGTACGAAGATATGTCGCGCACGCCCATGCCGTCCAACAATGCATAGCGCCGTTCCATTTCGCACAGGCAGTACTGCAATGCCTGCATGGCCTTTTTTGGCTCTGTAATGACAGGCGTCAACAGGTGAGGAATATCATTATACAGTTTCAGTTCGACAATCTTTGGGTCAATAAGAATCAGCTTTACCTGATCAGGACTGCGCTTGTACAAAATGCTCATGAGCATGCTGTTTACACAGACAGATTTTCCGGCTCCCGTAGAACCAGCAATCAGCAGATGGGGAGTCTTTACCAAATCCATAATCTGTGGCTTTCCCTCAATGTCCTTTCCCAATATGACAGGCACAGCCATTTTCTTCCATTCGGGCAAATCTTGCTCTATGCATTCCTTAAACGATACGATGGCTCGCTGTGCATTTGGAATTTCGATGCCCACGGCATTCTTGCCAGGGATAGGAGCAACAATACGGACGGAACTTGCTGCAAGACGCAATGCAATGTTGTCCTGCAGTGCAACAATCTTGCTCAGCTTTACGCCGGGGGCAGGGAGCATTTCAAACATGGTAACGACAGGACCTTTAATGATTCCTGTTATTTCAGCCTTTATGCCAAATTCATTCAGTGTTTCGGTAAGGCTTTGGGACGCATGTTCCGTTTCTTCATCTATTACCCAGTAATGGTTGTCCTCGTAGGCAGTCAGCAAATCTGTAGA